>DATDDZ010000052.1:0-5644 GCA_036523555.1 Gaiellaceae bacterium | reverse complement strand
TCTGCGCAGCACGCTCGGCCACGAAGGCCACGGCTTGAACCTGTTCGTACACGGGTGCGTCGAAGCGGGCGGCCGGATCTCTCAAACGCTCGACGAGGTGATCGACGTACTGAACGGCTGGCGCAGCTAGTCGTCGCGGGTCTCTCCGCATAGGCTTCTGGTCGATCGTGAACCGCACTGTGAGAGCGGGGGTTGTGGCGTTCGGCCTCGTCGGGTTGCTGCTCTTGGTCGCCCTCGCGGCTAGGGGAGGCCATCCCGGCAGCGACGGTCACGTCACGACGCGCTCCATTCCCGCATCGCTGCAGAACAGCCTCGTGACGCTCCTCGCGATCGTCTACGTCCTGCTGATCGTCGGCGTGATCGTCCTGTTCTTCCGGCGGCGCCAGTCGTGGCAAGAGCCGTTGGAATCACACTGGCTCAAGAACTTCGCCAAGGTGATGGTGCTGATGCTCGCCGCGACGCTCCTCGGTTACTGGGTCGTGACGCACACGCACTTCCATCGCCATCAGACTCAGCCGCAGGTCGTCGTCGGCGCCCCTCAACAGCCGAGAGGCGGCTCGCGGATCGCGGCGGGGACCGTGCGGTCCGCGAAGTTCGAGTGGCCGGTCGCCGCCGGGCTCGGGGCCGTTGTCGTCCTCGGCGCGATCGCGATCTTCCTCGCGCGCCGGCGCGAAACGTCCCGGCCCGAGGACGAGGAGGCGTTCGAGGCGGCGCTCGTCCGGGTCGTCGAGGTCACCATCGACGACCTCCGGCGCGAGCCGGATCCGCGCCGCGCGGTGGTGGCCGCATACGCGAGCATGGAGCGCGTGCTCGACTCGCACGGCCTGCCACGCTCGCCGGCCGAGGCGCCGCTCGAGTACCTGACGAGGATCCTTCGTGACCTCGACATTCGCGAGAGCGCCGTCGAGACGTTGACGCGGCTGTTCGAGTACGCGAAGTTCAGCCCTCACCGGATCGGGCCTGAGCTGAAGGACGACGCGATCGCAGCGCTGATCACCGTTCGGGCCGACCTGCTCGCGCCCGAGAGCGCTGCAGCATGACCGGCAGCCGCGCATGAGCTGGATCGCTGTCCGGGCGTTGAAGGTGGCCCTCCTCGCCAGCGTCGCTACGGGGATCGCCGCCTACCTGAGCAGCGGGCTGCGCTCGGTGTTCCTCGACGTCTACCTGGTGGTGATGTGCGGCGTCCTTCTGCTCGCGCTCGTGCGAGTGACGAACGCGAGGGCTCCCGCGGCTGTGCCCTCGGCTTTCGAGCGTGCGCTCGCCGAGATGAAGCGCCGCCCGCCTGATACGGGGGAGACGGCACTCGCTCGCGACGTCGATCTCTCGGTGCTCGGCGCCTTCCATCTCCACGCCCGCCTCCGTCCGGTCCTGCGCGAGATCGCCACGCATCGGCTGAGGCTTCTCTACGGCGTCGACCTCGACGGTGAGCCGGTGCGGGCGCGGGAGCTGGTCGGTGCCGATGCGTGGGAGCTCGTCCGGCCGAACCGGCCTCCTCCCGCCGACCGGCTCGCGCCCGGGCCGCCGGTGTCCGTGCTGGCCGAGGTCGTCACCCAGCTGGAGCGGATCTGAGTGCTGACCGTCGCCGACGTCGCCGCGCGTAGCGATCAGGTGCTGACGGAGGTCGAGCGGGCCGTCGTCGGCAAGCGGGAGGCTCTCGAGTTGGTTTTGCTCGGCTTCCTCGCGGACGGCCACGTCCTGATCGAGGACTTCCCGGGCCTCGCGAAGACGTTGATAGCGCGCTCGTTCGCGCAGGTCCTCGAGATGGACTTCGCGCGCGTGCAGTTCACGCCCGACCTGATGCCGAGCGACGTGACCGGCTCGTCGATCTACGACCAGCGTGCCGGAGAATTCGAGTTCCGGCCCGGGCCGATCTTCACGAACCTCCTGTTGGGCGACGAGATCAACCGTGCTCCCCCGAAAACCCAGGCGGCGCTGCTCGAGGCAATGCAGGAACGGCAGGTCACGATCGACGGACAGACGCACCCGCTCGAGCCGCCGTTCCTCGTCATCGCGACCCAGAACCCGATCGAGTACGAGGGCACCTATCCGCTGCCCGAGGCGCAACTCGACCGTTTCCTCCTTCGGCTCGGAGTCGGTTATCCCGAGCGGGACGACGAGTGGGCGTTGCTCGAGAACCGGCTCGAGCGTGCCGCGGACGAGATCCGCCTCGAGCGCGTCACGAACCGGGCAGGGCTGATCGAGCTGCAGCAGGCAGTGGAGGAGGTCCACGTCTCGAAGCCGGTCGGCTCGTACATCGTCGACATCGTCGCCTCGACGCGCGCCAGCCGCCGGGTGCAAGTGGGCGCGAGCCCGCGCGGCTCACTCGCTCTGCTCAAGCTCGCCCGCTGCAAGGCAGCGCTCGCCGGTCGCGATTACGTCACGCCCGAGGACGTGAAGGCGGTCGCCGTGCCCGCCCTCGCGCATCGCCTGATGTTGCGGCCCGAGCTGTGGGTTCAGCGCGTGCGTCCGGAGGATGTCGTGCGCGAGTCGCTCGAGACGGTGCCCACTCCCGCGGCCGAGGACCTCCCCGCGCCCTCGATGTGACGCGCTCCGCGACGCCGAAGCTCGTCGGCTACGCCGGGCTGGCGGCCATCGGGCTGCTCGCGGCACTCGCAGCCCGGCTGCCGGAGCTCGTCGTCGTCGCCGGCCCGTTCGCCGTCGTCGTCGCCGTCGGTCTGCTGCTCGCTCGCCGCCCGGACGTGGAGGCGGCCGTGACGGTCGATCGCGAGCGGGTGATCGAAGGCGACGACGTCTTGGTGGACGTCCGGCTCGAGGTCGAGGTCGGCGCCGAGCGAGCCGAGGTCTTGCTCGAGCTTCCGCCGGACCTGGAGGCCAAGGGCGACAACCCGGTCTTGCTGCGGCTGAAGGACGGAGAGCGGCGGGAGCTCTCCTACCGCCTCCACTGCAGGCGCTGGGGCGGATTTGGCGTCGGCCGCGTCTATCTACGTGTCCACGACGCGTTCGGCCTGCTGCGACACGAGACCGAGCTCGACGAGCGCGTGCCGCTCAAGGTCTATCCACGCGAGGAGGAGCTGCGGGCACTGCTCCGCCCGACCGAGACGCAGGTCTTCTCGGGCAATCACGTCGCGCGCCAGCGCGGGGAGGGGATCGAGTTCGCCGACCTGCGTCCGTTCGCGCCGGGTGACCGGGCCCGCCGCGTGAACTGGCGCGCGAGCGCGCGGAGGGGTGCGCTCTGGGTCAACGAGCACCATCCCGAGCGAAACGCGGACGTCGTCGTCTTCCTGGATTCGTTCGCAGAGGCGCGCCGCGCCGACCGGAGCACGCTCGACGCGACCCTGAGGGCGGCCGCAAGCCTCACGGGTCGCTATCTCACGCAGAAGGATCGCGTGGGCTTCGTCAGCTTCGGCGGGATGCTCAACTGGCTGTTGCCGTCCACGGGCGCAACCCAGCTCTACCGGATCGTCGACGCGATGCTCGACACGCAGATCGTCCTCAGCTACGCGTGGAAGAACGTCGACGTGATCCCGCGCCGGACGCTGCCGCCTCATGCGCTCGTGATCGCGTTGACGCCGCTGCTCGACGATCGCTCCGCTCACGCGCTCCTCGACCTGCGCGGGCGCGGATTCGACATGGTCGTGGTCGAGGTCTCGCCGCTCTCCTTCGTGCCGGACCCACGTTCGGAGCTGGACGCGGTTGCCGCCCGGCTGTGGCGACTGCGTCGCGAGGCGGTCCGCGGATGGTTCGAGCGGGCGGGCGTGCCGGTAGCCGTCTGGGACGAAACTGACGAGACATCTTCGTTTGCCGAGGCGCTCGAGGAGGTGAGCGCATTCAGGCGACACGCCCGACTGGCACCCGTGTAGCGACGGCCGGCTGCTCGATCGGCCTTCTGTGCGGGGTGGTCGCGTATGCGGTCGCGGCGGGAGAGCGCCTGCCGCAAGTCGTCGCGGGAGTCGGCGCGGCCGGGGCTCTGACAGCTGCGTTCGCGTTGGTGCTCCGCCGTCCCAGCGTGTTCGCGATCGGGATCGTCGGGGTGGGGGCCGCCTACGCGGTCTTCCTCGCGCTCCGACACGGGACGGTCGACACGCGCGCCCCGTTCGTCGCCGCCGCGATCTTCGCCGCCGCCGAGACGGGCTTCTGGTCGGTCGAGCCGCTCGCAGCACGAGCAACCGGGCAGGCGACCGTGCGCCGCACCCTGCTGATCGCGGGCAGCGCGCTCCTCGTAGCGCTCGCGGGGAGCATGGTGCTCGTGATCTCGTCGGGTGTGAGCGGAGGCGTGGCGCTCGAGGCCGTCGGGGTTGCCGCGGCCGCGGGGACAGCGGCCGTCGTCGCTGTGGTCGCCGCCCGGGCCGGGGGATCGCGGCCGTCCTAGGGCGCGTCGTCCTCGCCGAGCGCGTCGGCGAGCAGGCCGCAGGCAAATGCCCGCCAGGCGACCTCGGGGTCGCGCAAACGCTCGACGGAGCCGGGCTCCCGTTCGAGGCCCGTCAGCGCCTCGGCGAGCTGGCGCCGCCTCGTGTCCGAGTCGAGGTCACGGGCGAGCTCGAGGACGGCGGGCTCGTCGAGCCCCGGTTCGCGATGAGGGTCGCCGCCCGCCGCGAAGACCAGGAGCGCGCGCCGGATCGCGGCGTTCAACTCGTCTGCGGGGACTGTGACGTCACGGCCTGCGACCCAGACGCGGACGACGAGCTCGACGTCGGCCCTGTCTGCGCTCAGACGGTGTGCTCGTCCGCGATCGCCAGCGCCTCGTCCAGGATGGCGATGCCCTCGTCGAGCTCCTCGCGGGTGATCGTCAGCGGCGGGCAGATCATGATCACGTTCCAGTGGGTCATGAGGTAGAGCCCACTGTCGAGCGCGGCCTTCGCAACGCGCGCCATCGGTGCGAACGCCTCGCCGCTCGCGTTGAACGGGACCAGCGGCTCTTTCGTCCCGCGGCTCCTCACCAGCTCGAGCCCCCAGAAGCAGCCCAGCCCGCGGACGTCGCCGATCGAAGGGTGGTTCTCCTTGAGCCCGCGCAGCCGGTCGGCGAAGACGCCGCCCATCTCGGCGGCGTTCTGCACGATCCCTTCTTCCTTGAAGGCCTCGATCGACGCGACCGCCGAAGCGCAGGCGAGGGGATGGCCCGAGTAGGTGAGCCCGCCGGCGAAGTACTTGTCGCGCACCCAGTCGGCGATCGGCTCGCGCACGACCATGGCGCCGAGCGGCACGTAACCGGAGTTGATCCCCTTGGCGACCGTGAGGATGTCGGGCACGACGTCCCAGTTGTCGACGCCGAACCACTTGCCGGTGCGGCCGAAGCCAGCCATGACCTCGTCGGCGATCAGCACGATGCCGTGCCGGTCGCAGACCTCGCGGATCGACTGCAGGTAGTCGTCGGGCGGGACGATGATGCCGTTCGTCCCGACGATCGTCTCGAGGATGACGGCGGCGACAGTGTCGGCACCTTCGTACTGGAGGATCTCCTCGAGATGCGGTGCGCCGGAGCAGACCGGGCAGGGGTCTGGATGTCCGGCGGGGCACCGGTACGTGTAGGGGTCGAGCATGCGGGCGACCCCGGGCAGCCCAGGCTCCGCAGGCCAACGGCGCGGATCGCCGGTGAGCGTGATCGCGCCGCCCGTCGCCCCGTGATAGGAGCGGTAGCGCGCGATGATCTTGTGCCGCCCCGTGTACCAGCGAGCCAGCTTGATCG
>DATDDZ010000051.1:0-3272 GCA_036523555.1 Gaiellaceae bacterium | reverse complement strand
CTTGTTGCCGAAGCCGCCGCCGATGTCGGGCGAGATGATCTGGATGTTCTGCTCGGGGAGGCCCGCGACGAGCGCGAACACCGTGCGGTGCGCGTGCGGCGCCTGCGAGGTCATGTAGATCGTCGTCTTGCCGGTGGCCGGGTTGACGTCCGCGACGCAGCCGCAGCACTCGAGCGGCGCCGGGTGGCAGCGCGGGTAGTGGGTGACGAGCCGGACGACCTTGTCGGCCTCGGCGAACGCCTTCTCCGTCGCCTCGGCGTCCCCCGCCTCCCAGTGGTAGACGTGGTTGTCGGTCTGGCCCTCCTTGTCGTCGCGGATCAGCGGTGCGTCCGCTTCGAGCGCCGCCTGCGGGGTGGTCACGACGGGAAGCGGGTCGTAGTCGACCTCGATCAGCTCCAGTGCGTCGTGCGCGATGTACGGATCCTCCGCGATCACGCACGCGACCTCCTGCCCCTGCATCCGCACCTTGTCGGTGGCGAGCACCGCCTGCGTGTCCCCGGAGAGCGTCGGCATCCACGCGAGCTTGTGCTGCGCGAGGATCTCGCCGGTCACGACGACGACCACGCCCGGCAGCTCGCTGGCGCGCGAGGTGTCGATCGAGTTGATCTTGGCGTGCGCGAACGGGCTGCGCAGGATCGCCATGTAGAGCATGTTGGGGAGCTTGATGTCCTCGATGTAGTTGCCCCGTCCGACGATGAAGCGAGCGTCCTCCTTGCGCTTGACGCTGCGGCCCAGCCAGCCCTTGTGCTCGGTCTCGACGGCGGTCATGACGGCTCCTTCATCTTGTTCGCGGTCCACTGCACCGCTTTGACGATGTTCTGGTAGCCCGTGCAGCGGCAGATGTTCCCGCTCAGGGCCCAGCGGATCTCCTCCTCCGTCGGATCCGGGTTCTCCTCGAGCAGCACCGAGCTGACGATCATCATCCCTGGCGTGCAGAAGCCGCACTGAAGTCCGTGCTCCTCGGTGAAGCCCTGCTGGATCGGATGAAGGTCGGCGCCCTGCTTCAGCCCCTCGACGGTCTTGACCTCCCGGCCGTCGACCTGCACGGCGAAGTGCGTGCACGACTTGACCGGGACTCCGTCGACGAGGACGGTGCAGGCGCCGCAGCTCGTCGTGTCGCAGCCGACGTGCGTGCCGGTCAGCCCGAGCTTCTCGCGTAGGAAATGGACGAGCAGCAAGCGCGGCTCGACCTCGAGCGAGTGCTCCTGGCCGTTGATCGTGACGGTGATCGTGTGCGTGGTCGGCTTCGTCTCGGTGATCACGACAGCCCCTCCTTCACCTTCCGCAGCGCTCGCCCGGTAAAGACTCGGATCGTGTTGCGCTTGTACTCCTCGGTGCCGCGCAGGTCGGTGCGCGGCTGAGCGGCCTCCGCGGCGAGCCTGGCCGCCGCGTCGATCGCGGCGTCGTCGAGCGCGTGGCCGACCAGAGCCTGCTCGGCCGCCTTGGCGCGGATGTTCGTCGGCCCGACGCCGGTCAGTGCGATGCCCGCCTTGCCGACCGTCCCGTTCGACATCGAGACGTGCACGGCGACCGCCGCGGTGGCGAAGTCGCCCACCTTGCGCTCGAGCTTCACGTATGTGCCGGCGGCACGCGCGCCCGGATCGGGAACTCGTACCTCGGTGATGATCTCGTTCGGCTGGAGCGAGGTCGTGAAGGGCCCCTCGAAGAGCTCGTCGGCCGCAATCGTCCGCTCGCTGCCGTTGCTCCGCGCGACGACCTCGCCGCGGACGGCGAGCAGCACCGACCCCCAGTCTCCCTGCGGATCGGCGTGCGCGAGCGAGCCCGCGACGGTGCCGAGGTTGCGCACGATCGGATCGGAGATCTGCGGCGCGGCGGCTCCGAGGGCGCCGTACTTCCCCTTCAGGAGGTCCGACCGCTCACAGGTCTTGTGGCGGACGAGCGCGCCGATGCGCAGCTGCCCGCCCTCCTCGGCGAGCGTGTCGAGCCCGCCGATCCGGTTGATGTCCACCAGTGCTCTCGGTGCCGCAAACCGGAGCTTCATCACCGGGATGAGGCTCATGCCGCCGGCGAGCACCTTCGCCTCGCCCTCGTCGTAACGCCCGAGGATCTCGAACGCCTCGTCGAGAGTGTCGGGCGCGAAATACTCGAAACTCGCGGGATACACGGGTAACCGCCTCCTCGCCGCCCCTCGAAATGGGTGCCGTCTCTGTGGGCCGACAATACGCCTCGGCCGTGGTCGTTGCCGTTCGTACGGCGCGCGCCGGCGCTCGGATCTCTAGGCGAGCGCCTCCTCGATCGCGCGGCGGACGAGGATCGGCGCGAGGTGGCGGCGATACTCGGCCGTCGCGAAGGCATCGTCGGTCGGCTCGGTCCCTTCGACTGCGGACTGCGATGCGGTCTCCGGGTCCGCCCCGCCGACGAGAGCCTCCTCGACCGTCGTCGCACGTACGGGCGCAGGGCCCATGTTCGTCAGGGCGATCCGCGCCGAGCCGATCTTGCCGTTCGATCGCTCGACCAGCGCGGCAACTCCGACGATTGCCCAGTCCTGGGACCGGCTGTGGAACTTCCGGTACGAGGAGCCGCCGGCCGTCTTCGGCACGCGGATCTCGGTGAGAACCTCGTGCGGCTCCAGCGCCGTCGTGAACACGCCCCGGAAGAAGTCACGCGCCGCGATCGTCCGCTCTCCGTTGGCGACCAACTCTGCGTCCAGCGCGACGAGTGCGGTGGGAATGTCCGACGCCGGATCGGCGTGCGCGCACGAGCCGCCGATCGTCCCCAGGTGGCGGACCTGGGGGTCGCCGACCTCGCCGCAGGCCGCCGCGAGGAGCGGGCAGGCGCGCACCAGTGTCTCGTCGTGCTCGAGATCCGCATAGCGCGTCAGCGCGCCGACGGCGAGGTGATCCCCGTCTTCGCGGACGTACGCCAGCCCCTCGATGCGGCCGATGTCGATCAACGCGGACGGACGCGTCAAGCGAAGCTTCAGCAACGGCAGCAGCGACTGGCCGCCGGCCAGCAGCTTCGCGTCGCCGCCGTACATCGCGAGCAGCTCGCCCGCGTGCTCCACCGACTCGGCGACCTCGTACTCGAACGGTGCCGGGATCACGACGCACCTCCCTTCGCCGACTGGATCGCCCGCCAGACGCGCTCCGGCGTCGCCGGCTTCTCGATCTCGGTCACGCCGAGCGGCCCGAGGGCGTCGACGACAGCGTTCACGACGGCCGGCGGCGCCGCGATCGTGCCCGCCTCGCCGATCCCCTTCACGCCCATCGGATTGGTGGTCGAAGGCGTCGTCGTCCTGTCGGTGACGATCG
>DATDDZ010000050.1:0-5808 GCA_036523555.1 Gaiellaceae bacterium | reverse complement strand
GCCGCCTGCTGCGCACGCTGGAGCTCGTCCGCCTCCTCGGGCGCCAGCTGCGCGTGGAAGAGCGTCACGACGACCTCCTCGTGAATCGCGAGGCCGAGCTCCTGGAACATCAGGTGCCCCTCGTGCTGGTACTCGACGAGCGGGTCCTTCTGCGCCATCGCGCGCAGGTGGACACCCTCCCGGAGATAGTCCATCGAGTCGAGATGCTCGCGCCAGCGCTGATCGACGACCTGGAGGATCACGAAGCGCTCGAGCTCGCGCATCAACTCGGGCGTGAGCTCCTCCTCCTTCGCCTTGTACTCGTCGCGCGCGTCGAGCTGGAACTCTTCGATCAGGGAGTCGCGGCTGACCTCGCCGAGGTCCTCGCGCAGCTCGTCGACGGTGATCTCGGTCTCGTACAGAGCCGTCATCTGCTTGACGAGCGCCTCGAGGTCCCATTCCTCGGAGTACTCCTCCTGCGTGAACTGGCGCACGTTCTGCTCGACGACCTCGTCGATCCAGTTGAGGATGTCCTCCGACAGGTCCTTGCCCTCGAGGACGTCGCGGCGCTGCTCGTAGATCACCATGCGCTGCCGGTTCATCACGTCGTCGTACTTGAGGACGTTCTTGCGGGCGACGAAGTTCTGCTCCTCGACCTTCTTCTGCGCGCCCTCGATCTGGTTCGAGAGGATCTTCGCCTCCATCGGCTGGTCCTCGGGGATCTTGAAGCGCTCCATGATGCGTTTGATGCGGTCGCCTGCGAACAGGCGGACGAGGTCGTCCTCGCCGGAGAGATAGAAGCGCGACTCGCCCGGGTCGCCCTGACGGCCGGAACGGCCGCGGAGCTGATTGTCGATCCGCCGCGCCTCGTGACGCTCGGTACCGAGCACGTAGAGGCCGCCTGCCTCGATCACGCCCTTCCCCAGCTTGATGTCGACGCCGCGGCCCGCCATGTTCGTCGCGATGGTCACCGCGCCTCGCTGGCCGGCGTCCTTGATGATCTCGGCCTCGCGCGCGTGCTCCTTGGCGTTCAGGACGTTGTGCGGGATGCCCTGGCGCGTCAGCAGCTCGCTCAGGTACTCGGAGGTCTCCACCGCGATCGTGCCGACGAGGACCGGCTGCCCTTTTTTGTGACGCTCCTTGATGTCGCGCATGACCGCCTCGAACTTCCCCTCCTTCGACTTGAAGATGAGGTCGTTCCCGTCGTCTCGCGCGACGGCGACGTTGGTGGGGATCTCGACGACGTGCAGGTTGTAGATCTCGACGAACTCCTTCTCCTCGGTCTTCGCCGTGCCGGTCATGCCGGCGAGCTTCTCGTAGAGGCGGAAGTAGTTCTGGAGCGTGATCGTGGCGAGCGTGACGTTCTCCTCCTGGATCTTCACGCCCTCCTTGGCCTCGATTGCCTGGTGGAGGCCCTCCGACCAGCGGCGGCCTTCCATGATCCGGCCGGTGAACTCGTCGACGATCTTCACCTCGCCGTCCTGGATCACGTAGTCGACGTCGCGCTTGTAGAGCGACTCGGCCTTCAGCGCCTGATTCAGGTGGTTGACGAGCTGCGCGTTGCGCGGGTCGTAGAGGTTCTCGATCCGGAGCGCGCGCTCGACGGCCTCGATCGAGGCCTGGCCCGGGGCGACGGTCTTGTGCTTCTCGTCGTACTCGTAGTCCGCGTCGGGATTGCCGCCCTTGAGCAGCGGGTCGTGCGGGATTCCCTGCAAGCCTCGCGCGACTCGGGCGAAGTCGTAGTAGATCTGCGCGGCGGTCTCGGGCTCGCCGGAGATGATCAGCGGCGTCCGCGCTTCGTCGATGAGGATCGAGTCGACCTCGTCGACGATCCCGTAGGCATGGCCGCGCTGCACGACCCCGTCGAGGCCGACGGCCATGTTGTCGCGCAGGTAGTCGAAGCCGAACTCGGAGTTCGTCCCGTAGGTGATGTCGGCGTCGTAGGCGGCCTTCCGCTCCGCGAAGGGCATCATGTTCTCGATCGCCGAGACGGTCATCCCCAGCCGCTCGTACACGCCGCGGTTCCACTCGGCGTCGCGCTGCGCGAGATAGTCGTTCACCGTGATCAGGTGGACGCCCTTCCCCTCCAGCGCGTTCAGATAGAGCGACAGGCTCGCGACGAAAGTCTTGCCCTCGCCCGTCTTCATCTCGGCCACGTCCCCTTCGTGCAGGACGATCCCGCCCATCAGCTGGACGTCGAACATCCGCTGGTCCGACTCGCGGACGCGCGCCTCGCGGACGGCCGCGAAGGCCTCGAAGAGGAGCTCCTCGAGCGTCTCGCCGTTCTCGAGCCGCTGCCGGAACTCGGCCGTCTTCGCCAGCAGCTCCTCGTCCGAGAGCCCCTGGAACTCGGGCTCGATCGACGTGATGTAGGCCGCCTGCTCGGCCAGCCGCTTCATGCGCCGGCCCTCGCCGAGGCGGAGGACTTTCTCGAAGGATCCGAGCTGGGACGACATCGCCGGACCTAGGGTACCGGCTGTCCATCGTCCTTCTTCAGGCCCTATTCACCGAATGATGAGATCTCCGTCGTAGCGTCGAAGTCATGCGGAGGGCGTTCCTGGGGGTCGCCTCTCGACGCATCCCGCGGGAGGGGCCACGCTCGGACAGCTGGCCTTCGGGCTCGAGACTCCATGGCTCAGGAATTCCTTGATTACGCGTCAGAGCGAGTCGACGCGGACCTCCCACAGCGAGCCGTCGAGACGCGCGGCGCGGATGACGGCATCGCCGGTGGCGAGGGCTTCGAGCTCCGGCATCGTCCCGAACGAGCGATTCCCGTCGACGACGAGCGTCCTCTCGTCTCCGTTGAGCACGAGCTCGATCTCGTCGCCGCCCGGCTCCGGGAGCTCCATCACCCGCAGCCGGTGCGCGGCGACCGCCCACGTGTCACCGTCCCGTCGCACGGCGGTCGCGCGGTAGGGCCTGGGTATCGCCTGCTCGATCGCGTCCGCCAGCGGAGTCAGGTCTCCCTCCCCCTCTTCGACCAGCAGCGACCCGTCGGCAAGCGCCACGAAGACCGCGCTCGACCCTGACGCGTCGGGTGCCTCGGTCGTGGCGACCGCGTCGTACTGCCGCTCTCGCGGGACGCCGTGGATGCCCGTCTCGGCGATGGCCCCGGTGAACAGCGGGCCCGGGCTCCGCTCGACGAGGCCTCCTTCCTCTGCCAACCGCTCGTGCAGCGGCTTCGACCGTCGGAAGAGCCCCAACTACCCGGGCTCGATCAATCCGAAGCCGCCGTCCCGCCGACGGTAGATGACGTTGATCTCACCCGAATCGTCGCTGCGGAAGACGAAGAAGTCGTGCCCGACCAGCTCGAGCTGCAGCGCGGCCTCCTCGGCGCTCATCGGCTTCATCGAGAACTGCTTCGTCTTCACGATCTGCGGGCCATCCTCGTCTTCTTCGGGCATGTTCATCGGACCTCCGGACGGGATGCCGTTTCCACGAACCTGCTTGTCCCTGCGCTTGCCGCGGTACTCCGTCACCTGCCGCAACAACTTCTCCGTCAACTGGTCGATCGAGGCCTTCATGTCGGACGAGGCCTCCGTGACGCGCAGCGTCGGTCCCTTCGTCCGAACTGTCGCCTCCGCCACCTGATTCGCCGCGATCGAGGGGTTCTTCTCGACGCTCAGCTCGAGCTCGACCTCTGCCTGTGCGTGCAGCTGACGGTCGAGCTTGCGCAGCTTGTCCTCGGCGTACCGGCGGATCGACTCGCTGACCTCGACGTTCTTACCCTTCACGTGTAGTCGCATCGGGTCTCCTCGTGAGCCGGAAATCTCACACTAGCGGATGCGAATCGTACGAGCGAACGTCACAACTTCCACATGACCGGCCCCGCCGCGACGGAGGGCCGACGCCGCCGCGTTGGCCGTCGCCCCGGTCGTGAACACGTCGTCGACGAGCACAATCCGTGCAGGCACTGCCCCTTTCGGCACGAAGGCGTCGGCGACGTTGCGACGCCGCGCCTCGCGGCTCATTCCGCGCTGCGGCGACGAGGAGCCCCTCCGCGCGAGGAGCGGCGGCGACGGAAGCTCCCAGGCTGTCGCGAGGGCCGCCGCCAGCCGCTCGGCGGCGTGGTGGCCGCGCTTCAGGCGCCGGTCCCGATCCGCCGGGACCCAGCAGACGGCGGCTGCCACGGGCCTCGGTAGCACCTCGGCGACGACGGCAGCGGCCCAGTCGGCGAGACGCCGAAGGCCTCGTTCCTTCCAGGCGGCGACGATGCTCCGCACGGGGTCGTCGTACTCCACCGCAGACCTCGCGCACCCGAAGGCAAGCCGGCGGCCGCTGCACTCCGCGCAACGCTCGACCGGCCACGCCGTCGGCGTGCCGCACCGCTCGCAGAGCGGCGGCACGACGCGGCGAAGGGCTGTCCGGCACTCCGCGCAGACCTGCGCACCGGGGCGAGCGCAGACGAGGCAGCGCTGAGGCAGGATGAGATCCAGCAGCATCCCTCCACGTTAGGAGCAGAGCTGTGCCGCGATCGTGTCAGTCGGGTGAATATTCGACCCGCTCGGGCAAGCCGTCTGCGCGGCGCATCCGGTTGTCGGCCTCGAGCAGCTGCGCCAGGTCGCCGACGTCGTACCAGTGCCCCGGGAACCGATAGGCGTACACCGGCGCCCGCTTGTGAAGCCAGGCCACGAAGTGACCGGGCTGGTCGGGCGGGTTCCCCTCCTCCAGGTACGTCGCGACCATGCGGACGTGCTCCCGGTCGTAGAGGTACGTCGCGGTCGCGCACAGAGTCGTGGGCGGATGCTCGGGCTTCTCGACGAAGCCGATCACCCTGTCGTTCTCGTCGACGTCGACGATCCCGTACTTCTTCGCGAGCTCGACGTCGCCGATGTCGAGGACGGCGATGCAACTGCCGTCTCGCTCACGCCAGTAGGCCTCGTAGTCCGCCAGGGAGTAGTCGAAGAGGTTGTCGCCGGCGACCACGAGCAGATCGTCCTCCAGGCCGACGAAATCGATGTCGCCGATGGCGCCCAGCCGGTCTTCGTTCGAGGAGGTGCCGTCGTTCCAGACCCGTACGTCCTTGTCCTGCGCCCAGGCGGCGAAGTCGTCGGCGAAGCGCGCGTTCGTCACGAGGTGAACCTCGTCCGCGCTCGTTTCCTCGATCCGGTCCAGGATCCAGTCGACCATCGGCCGCCCGCCGACGGGCAGGAGCTGCTTGGGGATCGAGTCGGTGAGCGGGCGCAGTCGCGTGGCGTAGCCTGCTGCGAGGATCAGGGCCTTCATACGAGGGCGGCGAGCGACTCCGCGTAAGGCGCGTGGTGGGCTCCGTGCTCGGTGACGATCGCCGAGATCAGACCCGCAGGCGTGACGTCGAACGCGGGGTTCCGCGCAGGGAACCGCTTTGTGACCTCGGCGGCGGGACGCTCCTCGATCGGGATCTCGCGGCCGCTCGGCGTGGACGTGTCGACCGTCGAGGTCGGCGCGACGACGTAGAACGGAATCCCGTGATGCGAGGCGAGCACCGCGAGCCCGTAGGTGCCGATCTTGTTGGCCGTGTCTCCGTTCGCCGCGATGCGGTCGGCGCCCGTCACGACGCAATCGACGTCACCGGCGGCCATGAGCGCGGCCGCGGCCGAGTCGACGACGACTGCATGCGGGATGCCGGCCGACTCGAGCTCCCAGGCCGTCAGCCGGGCTCCCTGCAAGAGCGGCCGGGTCTCGCCGACCCAGACGTGCTCGAGCAGCTCCCGTTCCCAGGCCGCCCGAAGCGCTCCCACCGCGCTGCCGTAGCCTCCGGTCGCGAGCCCGCCCGCGTTGCAGTGGGTCAACGCCCGTGTCCCGGGCCGGAACAGCTCGGCGGCGTGGGCGGCCATCGAGCGGCACCGT
>DATDDZ010000049.1:0-5366 GCA_036523555.1 Gaiellaceae bacterium | reverse complement strand
CGGAGATCGTGAAGCCGGCGTCCTTCAGCGTCTTGATCGCGGTGGCGGGCACGGCTCCGATCGCGTCGAGCTCGTGCGCCTTCAGCGCCGATATCATCGCGTCGTCGTTCGCGAACATCCGCAGGCCGAAGGCGTCGATCTGCGGCTTTGTCCCCCAATAGGAGCTGTTCTTCTGGAAGAGCGCAATCTCGTTCTTCTTGTACTTGACGAGCTTGAACGGGCCGGAGCCGACGATCGGCGCGTTGTTCGCGAACGTCTTCAGGTCCGCGCCCTTGTGGCCGGTGTGCTGCGCCCAGATGTGCTTCGGCAGGATGAAGAACTGCTGAAACTGGCCGAGGACGTTGCCCGGCGCCTGCTTGTAGTGGATCACGAGAGTCGTCGGATTCGGCGCCTCCGCGCGGGTGATGTGCGCGATCAGGCCGGCGATGTTGGCCGCGCCCGTTCCCTGGTACTTGATGTCCGTGTTGATCGTCCACGCCACGTCGGCGGCGGTCAGCGGCTTGCCGTCGGTCCACTTGGCATTCGGCTGGGTCTCGAAGGTCCAGGTCTTGCCGTCCTTCGACGACGTCCACGAGCGCGCGAAGAACGGTGCGAAGTGCAGGTTCGTCTTGTCGTACTGGACGAGGATGGGGTAGATGTACTGGAACATGGCGTAGGCGTCCTGGTTGAACGCCACGTACGGGTTGAGCGAGTCGATGCCCGAGCTCGTCCCGAGGCGGAACGTCCCGCCGCTCTTCCCCGTCCGGCTCCCGGCGCTCGAAGCAAACACGCCGATTGCCATCACCAGCAACGCGATCGCTCCGACTCCCGCCCACCGCCTCCGCATCGTCATCCTCCTCGAAATACCGGCTCGTCGACGGTGAGCGTACGCCGGTCGGCGTCGAGGGTACAAGTCACACCCAGCGGCAACGCGGCGAGATGCTTGCCGTGGCCGAGCGGCAGCCTGTAGAGAACGGGCACACCCAGCGGCTCGAGATGCTCCTCGAGCACGTCCTCCAGCGACCTCGACCGCGCCCAGTCGGATGCCTGGCGCTGGTCGCCCCAGTCGCAGTCCTTCATCTCACCGACGACCACGCCCGCGACGCGGGCGAGCTTGCCCGTGGCGGCGAGCTGCGTCAGGAAGCCGTCGATGTAGTACGGAGGCGCCTTCACGTCCTCGAAGAAGAGGATCGCGCCGTCGGCCTCGAACTCCCACGGCGTCCCCATCGTCTGCATGAGCAGCCACAGGCAGCCGCCGACGAGCGGTGCCGTCACCGTGCCGCCCGCGATCGCGCGAACGTAAGGGTCGTCGGGATCCCGCGGGACCTCGCCGGTACCGTCTCCGGTCAGCACCTCGAGCAAGCGCTCGCGCGTGAAGGCGGTCGTCTCCGGATCGCCCATCCCGACGAGCCCGTTGCCGTAGAGCGTCGCGAGACCGGTGCGCTGCCGGATCGCAACATGCAGTGCGGTGATGTCCGAGTAGCCGACGAAGGGTTTCGGGCTCGCGGCGATCACGTCGAAGTCGATGTGCGGGATCGCCTGCGCAGAGCCGTAGCCTCCCTGCAGGCACTGCACGACGTCGACCTCGGGATCGGTGAAGAGCGAGACGAGATCGGCCGCACGCCGCTCCGGCTCTCCGGCCACGTAGTCGTCGCGTGCGAACACGCCCTCGGCGAGCTTGACGCGGTAGCCCTGTGACTCCCACCACTCCACGCCGCGCAGGATCTCGGAGCGGGCGTCGTGGGGACTCGCGGGAGCTGCGACTCCGATCGTGCCGCCCTTCGGCAGGGGCGGGCCGAAGAGCGTGGCGGCGGTCATCCCGGTATGTCCTCCTTTCTTGGTTTCGGGAGCGGGAAGACCTTGCCGGACGCCGCCAGCGCCATGCGCTCCAGCCTGCGATCGAGCTCGCGCTTCGACGCCTCGAGCTTGCCGGCGAGGCGGCGTTCGAGCCAGGGGCCCGGCGGAGGCGAGCCGGGCTCGCCGCGCAGCGAGGCGAGCTCTTCCCAGAGATCGGGCCCGACGTCGGGATCACCCTGCGCGGCCCAGCACGCCCGGGGGGCGCGTCGCCCGCGCCGGCCACGCTCGATCGCGAAGGCCTCACGGCTGAGGTCCGCGCAGAGCCAGTTGATCCCGACCCGCGCCAGCGACCGCGCGGCGACGCCTTGCCGCCCGGCCCGCACGGCTTCGAGAGCCGCGCGCAGGTGCTCGACGTCCTGGGCCGTCTGTTCGTGGGGGTAACGGGCCTCCTCCCTGGCGTCGAGGCCGTGCAGGCCGCGGCCGACGGCCGTGAAGCGGGCCCTTCCCTCCGCCCGCTCGAGCTCTGCGAGAGCTGCGCGAAGGCCGGAATGCCGCGTCCGTCCGAGTGACCGCCGCACGTGGTCGGCACGCGCGGCGAAGTCGAGCGCGTCGGCGGCGCCCGCGTCGGCCTCGACCAGGAAGCGGCCGCAGACCACGGCGAGCCGGGTGAGATAGTCGAAGTCGACCCGGTCGGACGTGTCGTACTGGGTGTGGTACTCCGTCCGGTCGAAGGCGGTCGTGAACGTCGAGACGTTGACGCCCGGGATACCTGCGGCGAGGAACGGCCAGACCTCCGTCCAGGTCGTGGGCGCGGCGAGGCGGAAGCCGTGCGGCAGCAGGCCGTCACGCGCGGCGCGGCGGCACAGCCGTCGTGACCAGCCGGCGAGCTCGGGTGGAACGTCGACCGTGAACGGCTCCGGACGACCGGAGCCCTCGATGTTGAGATAGAAGCGAGCACGCGTCGACCACTCGCGGTGCTCGACGACGGCCTGGTACCAGGCGCCGTAGCACCAGTCGTACGACGAGTTCGCAAGGCCGTACTCCTCGGCCGTGTGGGAGACGAAGACGATCGGGCGCTCCGGCCGTAGACCCGCGCGAGCGAGCGCGAGCGTGATCGCGACCGCGCTCGCGTCGTCGAATGCGGCGCGGAACCAGCCGTCGTGATGTCCCCCCACGATCACCGGCGGCCCTCCACGCCGACCCGGCAGCGTGCCCACCACGTTCGCGGCCTCGGCCCCACGCTCGAGCGGGGCGTTCAGCACGACGCGGGCTCGTTCGCCCGCGCGGACTGCGAGGACGGCAGCGTCCTCCCTGCGAATCGTCACGCACGGCGGCGCCTCGGCATGCCAGAGACCGTCGAAGGTCCCGAGCGCCTGCGACGCCTGGTAGTAGGGCCCACCCGGAGGCGAGCTGACGATCATCGCCGCGACTCCCCTGAGGCCGAGCTCGACGCCGACCATGTATGGCCAGAGCCGCTGCACCTCCCAGTCGACGAGCGCGATCTTCCCCTGGACGTCCAACCGGTCGAGCTCACGCCTCCCCCCTCGCCCGACGACGACGAGCTCGCCCGAGATGCCCCGCGGCGGCGTCGCGGGAACGCCGCCGAAGGAGGCGCACTCGAACCTTCGCCCCGCCTGCTCGACGTAGGCGTCGCGCAACCTCCAGGCATCGACGGGCACCGGCTCCTCGACGACGTCCGTCAGTCCGGCCTCGCGCATCTCGCCGGCTATGAACGCGGTCGCGGAGCGTTCCTCCGGCGTTCCCGCGACGCGGAAGCCAAGGGGATGAGACCCGAGCGACTCGAGCTTCTCGACGACGTACGCGAGGTACCGGCGCGAGATGTCGATCACGGCAGGCCTTCCTCCACGCCGGCCAGAGTCTCGCCGACGAGCGCACCGAGAGACTCCAGGTCGTAGCCGCCCTCCTGAACGAGCACGGTCGGCAGATCCATCGCTCCGAGCATGCGGCCCGCCTCGCGGAAGCCGTCCGCACTGACGCGAAGCGGGCTCTCGGGATCGGCCTCGGCCGCGTCGACGCCGAGTGAGACGACGAGCGCGCCGGGATCGGCGTCCAGCGCCCACGCGACGAGCGCGCCGACCGCTTCGAGCCACCCTTCGTCGCCCGCGCCGGGCTCGAGCGGGAGGTTCAGGTTCGCGCCCCGTCCCGGACCGGCGCCCCCTTCGTCTGCGAAGCCGAGGAAGTGCGGGAACCAGCCGGCGCCTGGATCCACGTGCACCGAGCCGACGAGCACGTCGGCCCGCTCGTAGAAGACCTCCTGCGTCCCGTTGCCGTGATGCGCATCGAGGTCCAGCACCGCGACGGGACGCCCGACCCGCTCGCGGAGCGCCGCCGCTGCGATCGCCGCGTTGTTGAGGTAGCACGACCCGCCGAAGCAGCATCGGCACCCGTGGTGACCCGGCGGGCGGCAGCAGGCATAGGCCGCCCGCTCACCGTCGAGGACCAGGTCGACGGCCGAGAGGGCGACGTCAGCCGCGGCGCGCACCGCCTCCCAGGTTCCGGGACCGACGAGTGTCATCGTGTCGTAGGCGAAGTAACCCGGCCTGGCCCAGACCGCCTCGGGCACTCGGGCCGGCCGCCCGGCCGTCAGTGCGGCATGCGCGAAGACGTACGGGACGACGCGGTCCTGTCCGGGATCCTCGGGCAGCCCGGCAGCGGCCCACTCGTCCCAGGCCGTTTCGAGGTAGGCGACGAGGCCTGGATCGTGGACCCGCGTGAGCGCGCCGTCGGGGTGGCTGCGGGCCTCGACGAGCGGAGCACCGCGCTCGAGCAGCGCGTCGCGGATCCGCTCGGCGCGCGCTGGCACCTCCGTCCCCTCGGTACGCACGCCTATCCATACCTCGCCGGCCGGCTCGTGCAGCAAACAGCGGTCGCTCCAGACGACGCTCAGCGCGAGAGACACCGGGCGACCCTAACGGGCCGGGAGACGATCTAACCGACGGAGAGAATCCGAGCGCGCCAGGAGCCCCGTGGGGCGTCGATCTCGACCTCGTCGCCGACCTTGCGGCCGAAGAGCGCCCGGCCGACGGGAGAATCGGGAGACACGCCGCCGACGCTCGAGATCACGACCTGAAGCCGTTCGCCGTGCTCGTCCTCGATCTCGACGGTCGTTCCGATCCCCACCGTGTCGACGGCAGCGGCATCGCCGTCGACGATCACTGCCCGATCGAGCCGGTCACGCAACAGGGTGATGCGGCGCTCGAGCAGGCCCTGCTCGTTCTTCGCCGCGTGATACTCAAAATTCTCGGACAGGTCGCCGAAGCTGCGCGCGGTCGCGATCGCCTGCACCGCTTCGGCGCGTCGTGGCCCCTCGAGCTCGGCCAGCTCCGACTCGAGCTGCTCCTTCTGGGCGAGCGTCAGCGGCTCGGGCCTGTCCGTCGTCACGGCGCTCAGCGTAGCGGTGCGTCCGAACGTTCCTGTTACCCTGGGCGCACGGTCTGCAATTCCGCCGGCCGGTGAGATGAGCTTCTCGTTCCTCCTTCGGGTGTTTCGAGGTAGGCAAGTCTCGAACCCGTAAAGGAGTCGAACACAACATGTTGCAGCAATCTTTCCGCGAGCTCGGCGTGTCCACG
>DATDDZ010000048.1:0-4534 GCA_036523555.1 Gaiellaceae bacterium | reverse complement strand
TCTCGGCGCCGGAGTCGACGCCGCCAGCGCAGCTGTGCTCTACGAGGAGAGCGGAGGCAACCCGTTCTACCTCGAGCAGCTGGCCCGATCCCTCGAACGCCAACATGGAGCGACCGTCGCGCCGGGAATCTCACTGGACGGCCTCGATGTACCCGCGGCGGTCGTCGCCTCGCTCGGCGAAGAGCTCGCGCTGCTGTCCGACGGCGCGCGCCTCGTGCTCGAGGGGGCCGCGGTGGCGGGCGATCCATTCGAGCCTGAACTGGCGGCCGCTGCAGCCGCTACATCTGAAAGTGCGGCGATGGATGCCGTCGACGAGCTCCTGCGGCTCGATCTCATTCGCACCACCGACGTACCGCGGCGCTTCCGCTTTCGACATCCGCTCGTCCGGCGCGCGGTCTACGAGGCCACCTCAGGCGGATGGCGGCTCGGAGCGCACGAGCGGTGCGCGGAGGCGCTTTCAGCGCGTGGGGCGACTGCCGCAGCTCGCGCTCACCATGTCGAGCGGTCGGCGCGGCAGGGCGACGTCGCTGCGGCCGAGATACTGCGTCAGGCGGGCGAGGCCATCTCACGGCTCGCACCCGAGAGCGCTGCGCGCTGGTTCGGTGGTGCGTTGCGGTTGCTTCCACAGACCGCCCGTGCGCAGGATCGAGTGGAGCTCTTGCTGGCCCGCGCCGCGGCGTTGGCGGCGGCCGGTCATTTCACCGATAGCCATGAGGCGTTGCTGGAGGCGGTCGCGATCGTCCCGGAGCAGGCGACCACCCTCTCCACGACGGTGGCGACCGCGTGCGCCGGCGTGGAGCGCTTCTGCGGGCGATACGAGCAGGCTCACGCCCGTCTGGTCGGGGCTCTTCGAGTCCTCCCCGAGCCGGCCTCGCGCGGATCCGTCGAGCTACTGATCGAGCTGACGCTGAACGAGTTCTACCGCTCCAGATACGAGGCAATGCGCGACTGGGCCGCGCGCGCGGTGAGCACTGCGAAGGTAGTGGGAGACGACGCGCTGATTGCCGCGGCGCTCGCCATGCCCGCACTCGCGTCCGCCATAACGGGGCCCACCGAAGTCGCTCGCGCCCACCGCGCCGAAGCCGCTGCGCTCGTCGATGGTCTGTCCGACGACGAGCTCTCGGCCCGCCCCGACGCGGCGTCCTGGCTCGCTGCTGCCGAGATCTACCTCGACCTCTACGCCGAGGCCGACGTGCACGGGAGTCGTGCCCTCAGACTTGCTCGCGCGACCGGGCGAGGGGATCCCTTGTTCCGCCTGTACCCGATCCTGCCCAGGGTCTGGTGCGTGCGCGGCAGGCTGGTCGAGGCCGCCGAGCTCCTGGACGGCGCAATCGAGGCAGAGCGTCTGCTCGGGTCGCCGCCCGCCCTCGCCGGAAACCTTTTCAACCGCTCCGTCGTCGCGCTTGCCGTTGGCGATCTGGACATCGCACTCGCCGCCGCGGAGGAGGCCGTCGAGCTCACGCGCGAGCTCGACGAAGGCTTCGTCGCCGCCTGGGCTGCGGTGCGGCTCGCCGCCGTTCTGCTCGAGACTGCGCAACCTGACCGATCAGTCGAGGTGCTTCTCGGCCGCGCGGGGGGCGAGGAGTTGACGCACATTCCCGGCGGTTGGAGAGCGTACGCCCTCGACCTGCTGACTCGCTGCTGGCTTGCGCTCGACCGTCCCACCGAGGCGCAACGCGCTAGCGAGCGCGCGTCTGCATGTGCTGCTGCTGTGCAACTCCCGCTTGCCCGCGCATGGGCGGCCCGCGCGGCTGCGACTGTCGAGTTGTACGCCGGAAGCGCCACCCGCGCAGCAGAGCAGGCGCTCGCCTCCGCCGTTGCCGCAGACGCGGGCGGCGCACCCATCGAGGGCGCGATCTCTCGCACGCTCGCCGGTCGGGCCTTCGCCCAGGCCGGTGATGCGAGTCGGGCAGTTGAGGAGCTGCAGCGAGCCGCCGTGTCGCTGGACGCTTGCGGCGCGCGCCGCTACCGCGACCAGGCCGAGCGGGAGCTCGGGAAGCTCGGCCGTCGGAACCACCGGCGAACGCGTCCGGGCAAGACCGGCGGCACGGGCATCGAGATACTCACGGCGCGTGAGCTCGAGGTGGCGCGGCTCGTCGTCGACCGCAAGACCAACCCGCAAATCGCCGCCGAGCTGTTTCTCAGCAACAAGACCGTCGAGACTCACCTGCGCAACATCTTCCGCAAGCTGAACGTGACTTCACGCGTCCACCTTGCTCATGCGGTCGAGCAGGCCGATCAGGCTGCGCCGTCAACCTTGCGCTAGGAACGATGCGTGGGCAATGCACGCCGCGCCGCGCTCCATGCGGCGGCACGCCGGTGCATGCGCCGCTCGTGCCTCGGCCGGCGGATCGCGAGCGGCCGAACCCGGATACGCTCCTTGAAGAAGAAGTACTTGCCCGCCTCGACGAGCGCGAGGTAGGTCGCGGCCATCAGCGCGATCGCGCCGAGCAACGTCGCGGGCAAAGCCTTGAAGCCGAGCGTGTGGGCGAGCGGTGAGTACGGAATGACGACTCCGATCGCCGCGCAGGCGAGCGTCGTCAGAAGCAGCGGCCGGCTGGGCCTGCTCCGTAGGAAGGGCACTCGTCGGGTGCGGATGACGAAGATCACGAGTGTCTGCGTCGCGAGCGACTCGACGAACCAGCCGGAACGGAACAGCTTCTCGCCCGCGTCGAAGCCGTAGATCAGCACGCCGAAGGTCATGAAGTCGTAGACGGATGAGATGGGGCCGAAGTACGCCATGAAACGGCGGATGAAGCCGATGTCCCATTGGGAGGGCCTTGCGAGGAGCTCTCCATCGACGTGGTCGGTGGGGATCGTCAACTCGCTGACGTCGTAGAGAAGGTTGTTGAGGAGGATCTGCGAGGGCAGCATCGGCAGGAAGGAGAGGAAGAGCGAGGCGCCTGCGGCGCTGAACATGTTCCCGAAGTTCGAGGACGTTCCCATCAACACGTACTTGATCGTGTTCGCGAAGATGCGCCGCCCCTCCGAGACGCCGTCGGCGAGGATGCCGAGGTCCTTCGTGACGAGGACCACGTCGGCCGCGTCCTTGGCCACGTCCGTTGCGGTGTCGACCGAGATACCGACGTCCGCGTCGTGGAGCGCGATCGCGTCGTTGACGCCGTCACCGAGGAAGCCGACGTCGCTCCCGAGCTCGCGCTGTGCCCGGATCACGCGCGACTTCTGCTCGGGCGTGACCCGGGCGAAGATCGTCGTTCGGGGCAGTGAGGCGCCGAGCGCGTCGTCGCTCAACTGTTCGAGCTCGGCCCCGTTAAGAGTCCCGAGCGACGTCATTCCGAGATCCGCGCAGACTCGCTGCGCGACGCGCCCGTTGTCGCCGGTCACGATCTTGACCTCGACTCCGAGCCTGGCAAGGCGCGCGACCGATTCGGCGACGTCTGCTTTGGGCGGATCCGAGAAGCAGAGCAATCCCCTCAGCTCGAGGTTCTGCTCCTCGGCAGGCGTGATCGAGGCCAGGCTCTCAGCCGTTCGGGCGGCGACCGCGACCACCCGCGTGCCCGAGTCGAAGAGGCGCTCGAGCTCCGTCGCGGCCTCGTCCGGAACCCTTGCGCAGCGGTCGAGGATCACCTCGGGCGCGCCCTTGGCTACGAGCAGCCGTTCCCGATCCGACTCGATGAGGACGGAGCTGAGCTGGCGCTCGTGGTCGAACGGCGCCTCGGCGATCCGTCGCCAGGTGCCGGTCTCGAGGCCGGCCACCTGCGGCGCGGCGAAGAGTGCACGGTCGAGCGCGTTTCCTGTCGCATCGCTTGCGACCAGGGCGAGCTCGAGCACCTCCGGGTCGTCGTTGCCGTTGGCGTCGAGCGCGCGAGTGAAGACGGTCCGGCCCTCGGTCAGCGTTCCCGTCTTGTCGGTGAAGAGCACCTCTATGTTCCCGAGGTCCTCGATCGCCACGAGCCGCTTGACGACGACCTGCCGGCGGGCAAGCCTCCGAGCGCCGGTCGCAAGGCTGACGGTCACGATCGCGGGCAAGAGTTGGGGCGTGAGCCCGACGGAGATGGCCAACGCGAAGAGGAGCGAGTTGAGAAACGACCGTCCGAGCAGGACGTTGAGGACGAGGATCGAGCCCGCGAGGAGGCCGGTGATGGTCACGAGCAGACGGGAGAAGTCCTGCAGGCCACGCTGGAACGACGTCAGCTCGTGACGCTCGCCGAGCTTGACTGCGATCGCTCCGAAAGCCGTCCTCGATCCGGTCTGAGCCACGACCCCGCGCCCCCCGCCGGCATGTACGACTGTGCCCATGAACGCGACACAGGGGAGCTCGAGCGGCGTGGCCGGCTCCGCCACCGGGGCGACCTCCTTCGTCGCAGCGGCAGATTCCCCCGTCAGCACCGACTCGTCGCACTCGAGGTTTGCCGCTTCGAACAGCCGCACGTCAGCGGGGACGATGTCGCCGACGTGGAGCGAGACGATGTCGCCCGGAACGAGCTCCGTCACGTCGACTTCCGTCGTCTTGCCCGCACGCTCGACAAATGCGCGCCGGTGAATCTGCGAATGGAGCGTCTCGACAGCCCGC
>DATDDZ010000047.1:0-3992 GCA_036523555.1 Gaiellaceae bacterium | reverse complement strand
GCCCGGTGACGGCGAACTGCGACGCATACGTTCCGGAGAAGCCTGCGTACGAGTTCCAGTAGCTGTTGTGGCCGGCGCGGACGTTCACGTCGTCGGTGTTGCAGCCCAGGATGTCCGACACGACCTGCGCCGTCGTCGTCTCGTGCCCCTGGCCCTGCGGCACCGTCCCGAGGGTGACGACGACCTCGCCGAAGATGTCGAGCTTGACCGTGGCGACCTCGTTGTTTCCGGAGAACTGCAGCTCGGGGTTCAGGATCATCGACTGGCCGAAGTTGTTCGTGCCCGAGTCGAGCGTCGAGCCGATCCCGAAGCCGAGCAGCTTGCCGCGCGCCTCCGCGTCCGCGCGCTTCTCCTCGATCGACTCGTAGCCGATGAGCTCGAGCGCCAGGTCGAGGCAGCGCGCATAGTCGCCGGAGTCGTAGACGCACCCGTTGGGCGTCTCGTACGGGAACTCTTCCTGCTTGACGTAGTTGCGCTTGCGGACGTCGACCGGGTCGAGGCCGAGCTCGCGCGCGACGATGTCGATGATCCGCTCAGTCAGCCAGAGGTGCTGCATGCGGGAGTAGCCTCGGTTCGGCGCCACGGGCGACTTGTTCGTACAGACCTGCGTGAAGTCGACGCGGACGTTCCGCCACCGGTAACAGCCCGGCGTCACCTGCGCCCAGATGATGCACCCGAGCGGCTCGTAGCGGGGGAAAGCGCCACAGTCGTCGATCGCACGCACCGAGAAGCCGAGCATCGTTCCGTCGGCCTTCACGGGAACGGTCACGTCGAGGAACGTCCGCTCGTTCCCGTGCGTGTTGGCGGTGTGCTGGTCGGTTCGCCACTCGGTCCACTGCACCGGCCGGTTGAGCTTCCGCGCCAGCAGGCAGCACGCCGTGAACTGCGGATGCAGCGTGATCTTGTTGCCGAAGCCGCCGCCGATGTCCTGGCTGACGAAGCGGAGCTTGTCGATGCCCACGCGAAGCGCGGGCGCCATCCAGATCGCACCGACGCCCGGCATCTGGTGCGTCCCGTTGATCGTCCACTGGCCCGTGCCGCGGTTGTACTCGACGAGGCAGCCCGAGCATTCGAGCGGCGTCGACGAGAACCGGTCGAAGTGGAGGCGCTCGATCCGCACCACGTGGTCGGCGTCCGCGAGCGCCGCATCGAAGTCGCCCCAGTCGAAGACGCCCGACCACACGGTGTTCGAGGCCGCGTCCTCGTGCAGGATCACCTCGTCCTTCAGCGCTTCCTCGCTGTCGAGCACGACGGGCAACGGCTCGTAGTCGACCTCGACGAGCTCCGCCGCGTCGCGCGCGAGGTCTCGAGTGCGCGCCACCACAGCCGCGACCGGATCACCGACGTGCCGCACCTTGCCGACCGCCAGGGCGTAGTCCTTGATGTTCGCCCCGGGCGGCGTGGAGAGCTCGAAGAACGGGTCGGTGAGGATCGCGACCTCGTCGCCGGTGAGCGTGCCGTAGACGCCGTCGAGCTCGAGGGCCTTCGAGACGTCCACCGACTTGATTCGGGCGTGCGCGTACGGCGAGCGGACGAAGTGCACGAACCCCATCTCGTGCCGCTTGATGTCGTCGAAGAAGACACCATCGCCCTGCACGAGGCGCTTGTCCTCCTTGCGGCGCACGCTCTGGCCGATGAAACCGCGCTGCGCCTCGCCTTCCTCGACGACCAGGGGCCGCTCCGGGCTGACGGTCGTCTCGGTCACTCCGAGGCCGCCTTGATCGCCTCGACGATGTTGACGTAGCCCGTGCAGCGGCAGATGTTCCCCTGGATCCCTTTCCGGATCTCCGGCTCCGACGGATGCGGGTTGGCCCGCAGCAGCGCCGTCGCGCTCATCAGCATGCCCGGCGTGCAGTAGCCGCATTGCAGCGCGTGATGGTCGGAGAACGACTGCTGGAGCACCGTGAGCTCTCCGTCCTGTGCCAGCCCTTCGACGGTTTCGACCTTCGCCCCGTCGGCCTGGACCGCGAGCATCATGCAGCTCTTCACGAGCACGCCGTCCACGAGGACGGAGCAGGCGCCGCAGTTGCCGGTGTCGCAGCCGATGTGGCTGCCGGTCAGGTCGAGCTCGTCTCGCAGGAAGTGGATCAGCAAGCGGCGCGCGTCGAGCTCGCGCTCGTAGGTCTCGCCGTTGACCGCGACGCTGATCGTCGCACTCGATACGGGTTCCACTACTTCGCTCCTGACGAGGCCTGGGCGACGGCGCGCGCGGCGACCACCCCGGCGAGGTGGCGGCGATACTCGGCTGACGCGTGGACGTCGGAGGGTGGCTCGAGGGCGGTCGCCTTCACCGCGGCTTGCACGGCGTCCGCATCGGCCGACTCTGGCCGGACGACGACCGGAACAGCATCGACGCATCCGAGCGCGACCATCGGCGAGCCGTCCTCCAGAGAGGCGGCCGCGTTGACGATGCACGTACCCTCCGCGCCGATCGTGATCGAGGAGAAGCCGTCCTTCTTTCCCGGCGGCACGGAGACCTTCGTCAGCAGCTCGCCGGGCCCGGCGGCGGTCATGTAGACGCCGAGGAAGAAGTCCTCGGCCGGGACGGTTCGCTCTCCGTCGGCGCCCAGGATCGTCATCGACGCGCCGACCGCGACGAGGAGCGGCGGCAGATGGTTGGTCGGATCGTTCGAGCACACGTTGCCGCCGATCGTGCCCCGATTGCGCACCTGGACGTCCGCGATCTGAGAGCAGACCTCGCCGAGGATCGGCCGGGCGCGGGCCTCTGCGGAGGCCATCACGTCGGAGTACGTCGCCATGGCCCCGAGCTCGAGCGTCCCGTCAGCTCCGAGCTCGATCCCCCTCAAGTCACCGAGGGCGTTCAGGTCGATGAGGACGTCCGGAGACGCGGCGCGCGCCTTCATGACGTTGATCAGGGTCTGACCGCCGGCCAGAGCGCGGGCACCATCGTGTTCGCCGAGGAGGCGGACGGCGTCCTCGACGCTCGACGGCCGGGCGTATTCGACCTCCCTCAGGAGCATGCGCTATTTGCCCAAATGCGGCTGGCCACTGTCAAGAACGTAACGCATCTCGCGACCCTGGCCCTGAGCAAGATGCGGCGCGGAGAAGCCTGACAGAAGGACGAGTTGTTTCCGCGGTTCCGCTGTGAGAGCGTGATCTGCGTCTGGCGGCTCGAGGAGATCGGCCGCCTGAGAGACTGCGGCGCAAGAGCGGCGCTCGCCGAGCTCGTCGACGACTCGTCGAAAGCGGCTGGCGAATCGTCGGGCCGGCGATGGCCGGATACGAGGGAGCCCCGGCAGAACCAGCCGCGGCCCCAGTGTCGGCGGAGAGCCCGAAGCCCCCTGCGATCGCTGCGATCACGGATGAAGCGCTCCTCGGGGCTCTGGATCGATTGGGCGGCGGTAGCGGAGCCACCGCCGCAGAGGTCGGGCGAGAGCTACTCGGCGAGCGAGCAGCAACCATTCGGAATCTCCCCCAGCGGATCGGCACGAAGCTTCGCTCTCTCCAGCTGCAAGGCAGGGTCGAACGTCACACGAAGGCGGGCGTCTGCCGCTGGTTCGTGACACCGCGCTAGCAGGCGGGCTCTTGGCCGAAGGAAGACCGGAGGAACCAGGCAAGAGAACACGAAAGACCGAGCGCCGTGGGTATCCCGAAGTCCCTCTGGGCCGCCGTACAGGGAGACCCCATCTTCATGCGGCGCGTGAACGGCTGGCTGGCGATCTTCTGGGTCGCGATGATTCCGATCTCGCTCATGACCGGGTGGGTGAAAAGCGTCGTGTACGTGTCGGCTCTGTCGCTGTGGGGACTCGTGTCCGGGCATTGGTCCGCGTGGCAGGCGGCCCGAGTCGAGGTCGCTCAGGAAGAAGAACTTCAGCGGCAGAAAGATGAGCCGGTCGAGGAACGAGTGGTCGAGAAGATCGTCGAGGAGACCGACGTAGAGCGTCCCCGGCCGGGCGCTTCGTAGCTCCCCAGGTTGGACTCGAACCAACAACCCTCCGGTTAACAGCCGGATGCTCTGCCAATTGAGCTAC
>DATDDZ010000046.1:0-2264 GCA_036523555.1 Gaiellaceae bacterium | reverse complement strand
GGCAACCGCGTGGTCGCGGCCGACTTCGATTTTCGAAAGCCTGCGCTGTCGGGCCTGTTCGACTTGCCGAAGGACGCGCGGGGCGCCCTCCAGGTCCTCTCCGGCGAAGCGACCCCGCGAGACGTCGTCTGGGAGGTGCTGCTCGAGGGCAGGCGCCCGGTCGCGACCCCCCTTGCCGAGAGCCGCCAGAACGGCGCCGCGCGCGCACCCCAGGATTCGTCCGTCAACGGCAGGGGCGGGAAGCTCTGGGTCATCCCCACGGGGGGATCGCTTCGCTCCCAGTCGGACCTGAAGACGGCGAACCTTCCCCGGCTGATCGAGGAACTGCGCGCCGGAGCCGATTTCGTCGTCCTGGACACGCCCCCCGCTCTTCTCACCGTCGAGATGTCGGAGCTAGCCGGACTGATCGACTCGGTCCTCGTCGTCGTCCGTCACGGGCGCGTCACGCACCGGAGCCTGCGCTCGCTCAACCGGCAGGCGCAGCGCTGGCCCGCGGAGATCGCAGGCGTGGTCGTGACCGATGCGGTCAGCGAGAGCCAGTACGCCTACTACGGGGGACGTTGACCTGAGGACCGCCGTCGCGTCGCTCCGCGGCGTCGACGCCCTGACCGCTGCGGTCGGCGCCGTTCTCACGCTCGCCTTCGCCTACGAGGCCTCGCTCCACGGCGGGACGCTCAGCCTCGGGTTGATCATCGGGATCGGGCTCTTTCTCGGGGCGGTCTACGCGTTTCTCGTCGTTCCGCACATCGCGGTCGCGGCAACGATTCCGATCTTCGCGTTCCTGCCCGCCGCGAAGATCTTCGTGTCGCCTCTCCTCGGCCCGACGAAGGACGTGATCGGGCTCGCCGCGATCACGGCGGGAATCCCGCTTCTCGCTCTCCGGCACCGGCTGGGGAGGGCCCGCGCGGCAGACCGTTGGCTCCTGATCGGGGTCGGGCTCCTCGTCCTTCTCTACGTCGTCAACGTGGCAGGCCGCCACAACGTCGCCTGGGCTCAGGGCGTTCGCCTCGCCTCCGAGCCACTGTTGCTGCTCGTCGCCGGCCTGGGGCTCGAACAGCCTCGGCGAACGCTCCGCTGGGCCGTGACCTCGCTGATCGTCACCGGCTGCGTCGTCGCGTTCTACGGCCTCGTCCAGCAGGTTCTCGGGGAATGGCGTCTCGTGTCGTACGGCTACTCCTTCAGCATGCAGGTGCGCACCATCGGCGGGCACCTCCGAAGCTTCGGAACGCTGGACGAGCCGTTCGGGTACGCGGCTTTCCTCATGCTGTCGCTGGCCGCGCTCGTGTTCACCGCGCGCAGAACCGTCCTCTCGGTGAGCGCGGCGATGCTCCTGCTCGCCGGCGTCGCCACTTCGTACGTCCGCACGGCCGTGCTCATCGCCGTCGCTCTGGTCGCGCTCGACCTGGCACGCCGGCGCAGGGTCGGCGCGGCGGTGGCGGTGTCCGCGGCAGTCGTCGCCGCCGCGGTCGCGATCCTCGTCCAGGCCCAGGGGACACAGTCGCGTACGTACCAGAGCTCATCTGCGGTGCTGACCCTGAACGGTCGAACGAGCGCATGGAAGACCGCGCTCGGATCGCCGACCGAATGGGCCCTCGGCCGGGGCGTCGGCGAAGTCGGGACAGCGGCTAACCGCGCACGGTACGCCATCACCCAGTCGAGCCAGTCGCAACAGAAGCAACTCTCGTCCGTCGACTCGGGCTACCTCGCCACGGTCGCGGACGTCGGCCTGGTCGGACTTGTCGTCCTGCTCGGCCTGTTCGGACGGGCGATCGCACTCGGTCGCGCGGCAGCGCTTCGCGGCGAGAGCGCGGGCTGGCTCATACTGGCCCTCTTCACGGTCGTACTGATCGATGCGCTGACGCGCGCCTCGTTCACGGGCTTCCCGTCGGCGTTCCTCGCGCTCCTCATCGTCGGCCTCGCGCTGGCGGCGGCGGACGAGCCACGGCCTTCCGCCCGCTCCGCGTGACCAGGCCTACAAGCGTCACCCTCATTGGATTGCTCGCCGCCGGCTACTCGGGCGTGTCGCGCTACGCGTCGTCGCTGATCAGAGCCCTGGGAGCGATCGCCGACGAGGTTCCAGACGTCGAGCTCGAGCTCGTGACGACGCAGCGTGGGCTCGAAGCGATCGGCAGGTGGCCGCTGGCGGTCCGCCTGGCCGGCGGCGCCGTCGGCAACCCACGCGCGGGTCCGCGCCGCATGCTGGCCGAACACCTCGCGGCGGCCCGTAGCTCGAGCGACCTCCTCCATTTCTTCGACCTGACCGG
>DATDDZ010000045.1:0-8435 GCA_036523555.1 Gaiellaceae bacterium | reverse complement strand
CCACATCGCGCTCGCCGTCGACGACCTCGACGAAACGCTCGCGCGCCTGCACGAGCAGGGAATCGACCCGGAGCGCGAGCCCTACCGTGTGAGCGAGGGCGGCTCGCGGATCTGCTTCGTCAGGGATCCCGACGAGTACAGGATCGAGCTGATCGACCGGAGCGGCAAGTAGGGGCTGTCGGCGGCCTGTCCGCGGCCCGTCAGGCCCACTCCACGCCCCGGTCGAAGGTGACGACGAGTCGGGCGATCCGTCCTCCGCTCGGCGTCAGCAGCATCTCGCCGGCCGCGACCTCAGGCTCTGCGCCCCAGGCGTAGCGAGCCTCGGGGCGACCTTCACGCTCGCGCTCCTCGAGCAGGCGCACCGTGTCGTCGGGCGGCTGCTCCGCGTAGGCGGCGGCGATCGCGTCCCTGCCCGAGAGCGGGCCGAGGGGGACGCCGCGAAACTCGAGCTCGGCGTCATCGGCGAACTGCTCCAGCATCGGCGCCCAGTCGCCGCTCTCCACGGCGGCGTTGAAGCGGGCGACGTGCTCGCGCATGAGCTCGCTCATGCGCCCGATTCTCCGTCGAAGTCCTCGCGGAGCACTCCGAACATGACGCCGTCGACCCACTGGCCGTGGCGCCTGTACGCCTTCCTCTTCACGCCCTCGCGTACGAATCCCGAGCGCTCGGCGTGCGCGATCGCCCTGTGGTTGAACCCGTAGATCTCGAGCTCCAGGGGGTGGAATCCGGCCTCGATGAGCAGGTGCCGCTGAAACAGGCGCGCCGCCCGGTCTGCGACCCGCCGTCCACGGAATGCAGGATGCACCGCCAGCCGCTCGAGCCGGGCGATCCTCGAGCGTTCGTTCGTCACCTCGAACCCGAGGGAGCCGGCACGCTCGCCGTCGACCTCGATCACGAACCTGCCGAAAGCGCCTGGCTCGGCCTCGGAACGCGCGATCTCGGCGTGCAAGCCCGCGCGGTCGAGTGCCGCGCGGCCTCCGAGAAACGGCTCGACGTCCTCGTCGTTCACGAGCTCGAAGAGGAAGTCCACGTCGTCGGGCCGAGCCCGCCTGATCGAGATCACCGCCGACGGCGGCGTCTACGCGCCCCGGTAGACTCGAATCCTTGACGCAGGTCGCGCCGGAACAGCCGCTCCACCGTGCGCTGGGTTTGACGGACGGAGAGCTCGACCGTATCCGCGAGCTGCTCGGCCGCTACCCGAACGATTTCGAGCTCGCGGTCTTCTCGCTGCTGTGGTCGGAGCACTGCGGCTACAAGCATTCGGCCCTCCTGCTGAGGCGGCTTCCCTCGGAGGGTAAACGCGTCCTCCAGGGCCCGGGGGAGAACGCGGGCGTGATCGACCTCGGCGAAGGAGAAGCAGTTGCGTTCAAGGTGGAGTCGCACAACCATCCGTCGGCGGTCGAGCCGTTCCAGGGAGCGGCCACCGGCGTAGGCGGCATTCTCCGGGACATCGTCGCGATGGGAGCGCGCCCGATCGCCCTCCTCGACGGCCTCCGCTTTGGCGCGCCCGACCATCATTTCGGGCAGGCGGTTGCGGGCATCGGCCACTACGGCAACAGCGTGGGAGTCGCGACCGTCGGCGGTGAGGCCGTCTTCGACGAAGCCTACCGCGACAACTGCCTCGTCAACGCCATGTGCGTGGGCCTGCTCCCCGCGGATCGAGTCACACGCGCGCGCGCAACCGCCATGGGGGCGCATGTCGTCCTCTTCGGGGCGACAACAGGGCGCGACGGAATCGGCGGCGCGTCCGTGCTCGCCAGCGCCGAGCTCGGCGTCGAGGATGCCGACAAGCGTCCCTCGGTCCAGATCGGCGACCCCTTCACCGGCAAGAAGCTGATCGAAGCCTCGCTCGAGCTCGTCGAGGGCGGCCTCGTGGAGTCGCTGCAGGATTGCGGCGCGGCCGGGCTCGCCTCCTCGCTCGCGGAGATGGCCCGCGACGGCGCGGGCATCGACGTCCACCTCGACCGCGTTCCTCTCCGCGAAAGCGGCATGGAGCCGTGGGAGATCATGATCTCCGAGTCGCAGGAGCGGATGATCGCGGTCGTCCGGCCGCAGATGCTGGACGCCGTCGAACAAGTCTGCGCCCGGTGGGAGCTGCCGTGCACGTCGATCGGGAACGTCACCGAGAGCGGTCTCCTGCGCGCGCTCCATCACGGCCAAGCTGTCGGCGAGATACCGGCAGGTCTCCTCACCGACGCGTGCCCGCGCTATGAGGTGGAGCGCGAGCCGTACGAGCCGAAGAACGCGCCGGTCTCGCCGGACAACATCGCGCCGAAGGCCTGGATCTACGAGCAGTACGACCAGCTCGTCGGCTCCAGAACAGTTCGCCGTCCGGGCTTCGACGCCGCCGTTCTGCGACTGCGGCCGTCTCTGCGCGGGCTCGCCGTCTCGCTCCAGGGGCCCCCGGCTGGAGAACGCGATCCCTTCCGCGCCGGCGCTCTGGCGGTCCTCGGCGCTGCCCGTAACGTCGCCTGCGCCGGCGGTGAGCCGCTGGCGCTCACGGACTGCCTCAACTTCGGCAACCCCGAGAAGCCGGAGATCGGCTGGGAGCTCGACCGGTCGATCGAGGGCATTGCGCAGGCGGCCGAGGCACTCGGCATTCCCGTCGTCTCCGGCAACGTCTCGCTCTACAACGACACCGACGGGAGGTCGATCCCACCCACACCGGTCGTCGGCTGCGTCGGGCTCGTGTCCGACGTGCGCCGCATCCCGAACCGATGGCGGGAGGGCGACGTCGTGCTGACCGCGACGGCCCCGGGCGAGCTCGACCTTGCGGCCGAGGCGGCGCTGATCAGGTACGTCTGGAAGGCTGCGCCGCTTCTGACGCTCGCGCACGACGTCACCGCCGGACTCGAAGAAGCGGTACGCGAGGCAGCGGAGCACAGCGGGCGCCGGGCCGCGCTGACCCTGCCGGCTGAGCCCGGTAGCGGCGGCCGGATCCTCCTCGCCTGCGCGCCCGAGAACGTCGAGCGGCTCGGCACGAAGGGCCTTCTCCAGATCGGGACGGTGAACTGATGTGCGGCCTGTTCGGAGTCCGATCTCCCGAGCGCGACGTCGCGCGCCTCGCCTACTTCGGCCTCTTCGCCCTCCAGCACCGCGGCCAGGAGTCGGCCGGCATCGCCGTCTCCGACGACGGCCGCCTGACAACCCTGAGGGACATGGGCCTCGTGACCCAGGTGTTCGACGAGCAGAAGCTCCGCGGGCTGCACGGGCAGCTCGCGATCGGTCACACCCGCTACTCGACGACCGGCTCCTCGCAATGGTGGAACTCGCAGCCGCTCGTCCAGCACGGCAGCGCCCGCACCATCGCGCTCGGACACAACGGCAACCTCACGAATGCCGCCGACCTGCGCGCCGAGCTCGCCGAGGCCGGCCACCGGCCCGCGACGACCGCCGACACCGAGGTGATCGCGGCGCTGATCGCCAACGACCCGGCGCCGCTCGCCGATGCAATCGCGAACGTGATGCACAAGCTCGACGGCGCCTTCTCCGTCGTCGCACTCTCGGAAGGAAAGCTGATCGCCTTCCGGGACCCCCGCGGGATGAGGCCGCTCTGTCTCGGCCGGCTCGACGGCGACTGGGTCGTCGCTTCGGAGACGTGCGCGCTCGACCTCGTCGGGGCGACGCACGAGCGCGAGGTTCGCCCGGGCGAGCTGCTCGTGATCGACGAGGAGCTCGAGGCACGGCAGGTCGTCCCTCTCGACGACGGCGGCGCGCTCTGCATGTTCGAGTTCTTCTACCTCGCGCGCCCGGATTCCCGACTCGCGGGCGTCGAGGTTCACGGCGCGCGCGTGCGGATGGGTGAGCGGCTCGCAGAGGAAGCGCCGGTCGACGCGGATCTCGTCCTGCCGATCCCGGACTCGGGAACTCCTGCCGCGATCGGATTCTCGCGCGCGCTCAACATCCCCTTCAGCGAAGGCCTGATCAAGAACCGCTATGTCGGCCGGACCTTCATCCAGCCCGACCAGGGCTTGCGCGAGCAGGGGATCAAGCTGAAGTTCAACCCGCTCGCGGAGGTGGCCGGCAGGCGCGTCGTCGCCGTCGACGACTCGATCGTCCGCGGCAACACGACGCGGCAGATCGTCCAGATGCTGTTCGAGGCGGGCGCAGCGGAGGTGCACGTACGGGTGTCGTCGCCGCCGGTGGTCTCTCAGTGCTACTACGGCATCGACTTCGCCGATCCGGACGAGCTCGTCGCCGCGAACAAGACGGTCGAGGAGGTGCGCGACTTCATCGGGGCGACGACGCTCGCGTACCTGTCGCTCGAGGGCCTTCAGGCCTCGACCCGGCGTCCCTCCTCGCAGTTCTGCCGTGCGTGTCTGACCCGTGAGTACCCGACCGCCATTCCGCGCGAAGCGGCGAAGCTGCAGTTCGAGCCAACCGGGAGCTAGTGCTAGTCAGGCGGCGACGAGGCCCGGCATGTGGACGACCTCGAGCTTGATGCCGTCGGGGTCGTAGAAGAACGTCGCGTAATAGCCGGGCGCGTAGGCGTACTCCTGCGGTGGGCTCTCGATCTCGACCGCCTGCTCGCGCGCCCAGGCGGCCCTGTCGTCGACCTCGGCCCGCGAGTCGGCCTCGAAGGCGAGGTGGTGCAGGCCCACGCGATAGCGGTCGTACGGTCCGGAGGCCGCCTGCGCAGCGCGTAGGCCGATCGACGTCCCCGGCCCGGAGAGGTACCAGATCGTCTCGCCGCGCTCGCCCTCCACCTCGCTCACCCGCGTATAGCCCAGGGGCCCGAGCAACGCCGTGTAGAACGGCAGGCTGCGCTCGATCGACGAGACGACCAGGTCGACGTGATGAACGCCGGTCGAGCGCACGGGTGGCGCAGACCGGGTTCAGCGTTGGCGGCCGAGTTCCTCCGCTCGTCCGTATCTAACTGCTCTCTGGACGGTTCGAGGATCGAGGCCCCGCTCGAGCAGGCGCTGGCGCAATTCCCCCTCGCTCGCCATCCGTAAGAAGAGCCAGGCGAGCGCGACGAGCGTGACGACGGAGCCCTCGATCATCATCACGGCACCGGCGAGCCCCTGGTCGGCCAGTGGTGACAGTCCCCAGAGATGCTCGCCGTGCTCGTAGACGCCCGGATAGAAGACGCTGCCGGACCAGAAGAAGATGTTGCCGAGAATCGTCTCGACGATTCGCACAGCCGCGATATAGCCGAGCTTTGCACCGGTCCCGAACCACTCGGGAGCCGGCAGCGTCTCGAGCACGGGCAGCCACATGATCAGGCCGCCCGTGAAGAAGCAGAGATGTTCGAGGGCGTGCACGCTGTCGTGTCGAACCGCGGCCTCGTAGAGATACGGGAGGTGCCAGAGGTAGAGGTTCACGGCCCAGAGCGGCAGCGCGACGAACGGATGCGCGAGGAAGCGAAGCCGGTACAGGAACGCCAACACCGGCCGGAGAATCGGGCCGGTCAGGCCCGCGAGGAGCGCGAGGGGCGCGAGGTCACCGAGCAGGACGTGCTGGAGCATGTGGAAGCTGAACAGCTGCTCACCGATCGCGTGCACGGGGGAGACGAGCGCGACGAGCAGGATGAGAGTTCCGGTCGCGAACGAGACGAGCCGCCAGGCCGGCACACGCGTCCCCCGCAGTGCGAGCGTCCGCACCCGACGCGCGTAGAGAGCGGCGATGACGCAGACCGGGACGATCTGGAGCGGGTCGAAGGTCCACCCCGTGTTGACTGCGAGATGCGCGATCACGTCGTTACTAGTCTGCCTTGGTGCACCTCTTCCATTACCACCTGGTGACGGCCCGGGTGCGCGAGGTCGAAGCGCGGTACATCGGCAAGCTCGGATTCGACCTGGTCGCGCGCCACGGACGGATCGGCGAGGACACGACGTCGTTCGAGGCCGGCTACGGCTGGGACGACCTCGAGCGCCTCGGCTTCAAGCTCCGGCTCTCCGAGCTCGAGCGCGGCGCCGTCAACGTCGTCGTCCAGCCAGGCCAGTGGACGCTCCCGCGGGTCGACCACCTCGGCCTGGCGCTCGACGAGGACGACTTCGAGGCCGTCCTCGGGCGGGCACGCGCCCACGATCTCCGCCTGCAGTCGCACGGAGGACGTCGCACCTTCGTGTTCACGAACGCCGGGTACCGCCTCGAGCTGCACCCGCCGAGGGACTGGCTGGACGACCTGCTCGCGAGCAGCACGGAGCTGGCGGTGGCCGAGCTCCAGCTCCGCGCGGACGACCCTGCGCTCAAGGCCGCCACGCTCGGAGAGCTGCTCGACGTTGTCTACACGGATGACAGCGTCATCATCGGCGAGACGGTCGTGCGGTTCGTCGAAGGAGGGCCCCAAGGCCGGCCGCAGCTCCACGCGGAACTGTTCGCTTGAGTCTTTGCCTGGCGCGACAGTGTCCAAAAGAGCGAATTGACGCAAGCGCACTGCCGCCCGATCCTTGACGACGTTCACGACCTTCGACAAAGGACGGTGGCAGTGCGACTGAGATGCAAACGCCGGTCGATGCTGGCGGCCGCAATCGTCGTCTTCGTTGCGATGGCGGCGGTCCCGGCCGCAGGGGCCTTTCAGACTCAGGTCTACGTGTGGCAGGCGAATGTGGCGCCAAACGTCGCCAACCTGGGCTGGGACGGCCCACACAACCACTTCTACAACGAGCTCTACTTCGGCCCGAACGCCGGCTGGCGAAGTGAGGTCTGGGAGGTAACTCCCGCCGGCTACCGGCACTTCGACAAGAGCTGTGTCGGGAACTGCTTCAACTCCCACCCGGCGTACTACTACGCGACCGCCTTCTGCGCGAACCGGGACAGCGGCCCCCACTTCGTCTACGAGTGCCTGGACCGGTGGTAGCCGTGAGCCGATTCACTCTCTTCGGAGCGGCATTCGCCGCCGCGCTGGCCACCGCCGGCCTGGTCACGCAGTTCGGCCTCGGGGGCAGCGACAAGGTGCAGATCGGTGACGGCTCGGTGTCCGCTCTCAAACGGGCGGCGCGAGCGGGAGACGCCTTGCCGCGCAGCATCCTGGCGTACCCGTTCGCCGAGCGGAACTTCGCCTCGCCAGACGGACGGGGGTCGCGTGTGCTCTCCGTCCACGGCTCGCTCACTCTGTTCGCAGTGCCGGGCAAGGCAGGCATGGTCTGCCTGATCGAGACCGACAGCATCGCCGAGACCGCCGGGGGCGCCTGCGCCGACCGCAGCGTCCTGAAGACGGGCACGATCTACATGGCCGACCGCCAGGAAGACGGCTCCCTCCAGGTCGCAGGGCTGGTCGGAGACGGGCACACCTTCGCCGAGGCGAACGGGAGGCGGACTGCCGTCGAGAACAACTCCTTCCTCCTCGCCCAGGTCGAAGGCACGGATCTCTCGATCGGATCCCCGACCGCGACCCAGCAGATCGATCTCGGAGGATGAGGCCGCTGCGTTAACCGAGCCTGGTTCTAGACTTGGCCCCCTGACGAGCCAGCCGAAGACGTATGAGAACGCCGGCGTCTCACTCGCCACGGCCGACGCGATCGTCGAGCGCCTGCGGACTGCGGTGGAGTCCACAGGCGCTCGTGCGTTCGGTGGGTTCGCGGGGCTCCACCCGCTCGGCGACGACCGCCTGCTCGCCGCATCGACCGACAGCGTCGGCTCGAAGCTGATGCTCTCCCGGCGTGCGGGACGACTGGGCTGGGCGGGGAGGGACCTCGCCGCCCACTGCATCAACGACGTCCTCTGCTGCGGGGCGGACCCGCTCTTCCTGCTCGACTACGTCGCCGCCGAGCACATCGACCTCGAGCAGGTCGCCGAGTTGGTCGAGGGCGCGGCCGAGGTCTGCCGCGAGGCCGGGTGCGCCCTCGTCGGCGGCGAGACCGCCGAGCTTCCGGGCATCTATCGCGAAGGCGAGCTCGACTTCGCAGGCACCTGCGTCGGGATCGTCGACCGCGCGCGCCTGATCGACGGCACCCGCTGCGAGTCGGGTGACCTCGTGATCGGACTGCCCTCGAGCGGCCTGCACACGAACGGGTTCTCGTTGGTCCGCACGCTTGTCGGGGACGGAGAGCTCGACGCCGATCTCCTCCTCACGCCGCACCGCCTCTACCTCGACGACATCCGCGCGCTCCGGGCGGAGGCCGACGTTCGAGCGCTCGCCCACGTCACCGGTGGGGGAATCCTCGGCAACCTCTCCCGCGTCTTGCCCGAGGGCCTCGACGCACGGATCGCCTGGGACAGCTGGGAGAGGCCGCGCGTCTTCGCGTGGCTCGCCGACCGTGGCGTCGAGGAGCAGGAACTTCGCCGCGTCTTCAACCTCGGCATCGGGATGTGCGCGGTCGTGCCCGCCGCCCCGGCAGGTGTGGTCGTGATCGGCGAGCTCGTGTGATCGGAGTGCTCGTCTCGGGGGAGGGGACGAACCTCCAGGCGCTGATCGACGCGGGCCTGGCGATCGGGGCGGTCGCCTCGAACCGCGACGATGCCCGGGCACTCGCCCGCGCGGACGCCGCCGG
>DATDDZ010000044.1:0-2383 GCA_036523555.1 Gaiellaceae bacterium | reverse complement strand
ACGAGCGTGAGAATCCACGTGCTCGCCTTCCCGCGCTCGGGCACGAACCGGGCCGCAGTTCGCCACAGGGAGAGGAAGGCCTCTTGCACCGCATCTTCGGCGAGTGCTTCGTCGCGCAGGACGCGCAGCGCGAGGCCGTAGGCCGGCCGGCCGTAGCGGTCGTACAGCTCGGAAAGCGCAGACTGCTCGGAGCGCGCGGTCAGCGCGACGAGCGCCTCGTCCGAGAGGTGTGTGAGCTCGCGGTTCACCCTTCCCATTCGCGCGACGGCCACGGCCGGTTCACCGCCTGACCGTATTACTAGACTCGCCGTCTGTGGAGCACTTCGCCCCCACGCGCCTTGCGGTGCACGTTCTGCCCGAGGGCGAGCTCGAGCGGAAGCTGAAGGAGGGAAGGCCCCTCCGGGTGAAGCTCGGCGTCGACCCGACGTCGCCCGACGTCCACCTCGGCTTCGCCGTCGTGCTCGACCGCCTGCGGGAATGGCAGGACGCCGGGAACGTCGTCGTCCTCATCGTCGGCGACTACACCGCGCGGATCGGCGATCCGTCCGGCCGCTCGTCGGAGCGGCCCGTCCTGGCCGACGAGGAGCTGGACGCGAACGCGACGCTCTTCGCCGACCAGGCCTTCCGCATCCTCGACCGCGAGAAGACGGAGGTGCGCCTGAACGGCGAATGGCTCGCGAAGCTGAGCTTCGCCGAGGTCGTCCGGCTCACGCGCATGCTCACCGTCTCGCGGCTCCTCGAGCGCGACGACTTCGCGAAGCGCTTTGCCGCGCAGGAGCCGATCTCGCTCTCCGAGCTCCTCTACCCGCCGATGCAGGCCTACGACTCGGTCGCGATCGACGCCGACGTCGAGATCGGCGGCACCGACCAGCTCTACAACCTCCTCACCGGCCGCGACGTGATGGAGCGTTACGGCAAGCCGGCGCAGCTCGTCGTCACGTACCCGCTCCTCGTCGGCCTCGACGGCGAGGAGAAGATGTCGAAGTCGCGCGGCAACTACATCGGCATCCTCGAGCCGCCCGACGAGATGTTCGGCAAGACGATGTCGATCCCCGACAAGGCGCTGCCGCAATGGTGGGAGCTCGTCGCCGGCGGCGGCGAGCACCCGGAGAGCCCGATGGAGTGGAAGCTCGACCTCGCGCGCCGCGTCACGGCGCGCTGGCACGGGGCCGACGGTGCGGAGAGGGGCGAGGCGCACTTCACACGCGTCGTCCGCCGGCACGAGGCGCCGGAGGAGATGCCGGAGGCGGTGGTCGACGCGAAAGACGGCTCGGTCTACCTTCCCGGCGCGCTGCAGGCGATCTTCGGCAACTCGGGCAGCCACTGGCGCCGCCAGATCGATCAGGACGCCGTGAAGGTGAACGGCGAGCCGGTGCACGGGTACGACGTGGCGGCGGCGGATCTCGAGGGTGCGGTGCTCCAGGCCGGTAAGCGCCGGTTCGTCCGCCTCCGCACCCGCTAGGCGATTGACAGGGTCCCAGACCTTGCTACTATGCCCCCGCTGCCCGCGAGGGCTGCGTAGGAAAGTCCCTGCAAACGACTACAACGGAGCGCCTCAGACAGCACTCGGAAGCTAGAAGTCCGACGGTTTCTGTGGCCTCTGGCGTCAGTCGGGGCCTTTTTTACGCCGCCAAGGCGGCCTGGTCTTTGAAAACTCAACAGCGTGCGTTTACGTCGAGACCTCGACCAGGCAGCGGCTTGCCGTCGGCTGGAAGAGGAATCAACCTGTCACGCCCGAGCGAAGGCTTCGGCCCGAGCGACGGCGGACTTTGAGCGCAAGCTCGAAGTGAAAAGACCGTCGGCTCCCGTTCGCGGGTGTGCCGGCATTCATCTTCACGGAGAGTTTGATCCTGGCTCAGGACGAACGCTGGCGGCGCGCTTAACACATGCAAGTCGAGCGAGAACCAGTCCTTCGGGGCTGGGGACAGCGGCGAACGGGTGAGTAACACGTGAGTAATCCACCCCCGACACTGGGATAGCCCGGGGAAACCCGGATTAATACCGGATAGCCACTTCGGTTTTCGAACCGGAATGAAAAGGTAGCTTCGGCCTCCGGTTGGGGACGAGCTCGCGGCGGATTAGCTTGTTGGCGGGGTAAAGGCCCACCAAGGCGACGATCCGTAGCTGGTCTGAGAGGACGATCAGCCACACTGGGACTGAGACACGGCCCAGACTCCTACGGGAGGCAGCAGTGGGGAATCTTGTGCAATGGGCGAAAGCCTGACACAGCGACGCCGCGTGAGGGAAGAAGGCCTTCGGGTTGTAAACCTCTTTCAGGAGGGACGAAGCTACTCGGGTGAATAGCCCAGAGGGTGACGGTACCTCCAGAAGAAGCCCCGGCTAACTACGTGCCAGCAGCCGCGGTAATACGTAGGGGGCAAGC
>DATDDZ010000043.1:0-4299 GCA_036523555.1 Gaiellaceae bacterium | reverse complement strand
TCCGCGCCGAGGTCGCGGAGCAGCCTGAAGGGGATGTGAAGCGAGCCCGGGATGTAGCCGTCGTCCCGCTCCGACTTCTCGCGCACGTCGAGCAGCTGTACGCCGTCGTCCTCGAGCAGACGTTTGACCTCGCCCAGCTCGATCGGCACCAGCCGCTCGGCCCCGTCTCCTTCCGTGACGTACCCCGCGAGCTCCAGAAAGCCGACAGACCGGAGGCCGCGCGCCGCACGTTCGGCTTCACCCGTGCCGGCCGCCTGGATGACGATCCGCTCGTCCGGATCGAGGACGAATCCGGCTCTCGTGGCGAACGACGAGCCCGAGACCGGGACGTTGATGGAGTCGTGTGCGTGACCGGTGGCATAGGCCTCCGCTGGGCGGACGTCGAGGATCGTCGCGGTGCCGGCCTCGTCGAGGTGCTCGAGCGGCGGCGGCGCGCCGACGAAGGGGCCTTTGTTGAGGGCGACGACCAGCGGAGTGGTGGGTGGCCGCGGCGTCGAGAGCGAGGCCGACGCGTTGATGAACGTGTGCGCGTCCGCGTAGGCGAGCGCGGTGTTCGTCAGCTTCTCGGCGCCGATCGTCGAGGAGTGTGCCGGGCTCATCGAGGCGCCGCAGAGCGAGCCGGCCACGTGCCCGGGATAGACCTGGTAGGAGTCCGGCAGCTGCGTCAGCCGCTGGAGGGAGCCGAACAGCCCCTCCGCTCCCTCGCGCGCGTCGATCGCGAGATCGGGCCGCGCCGCATCGCCCACGAACAGCGAGTCGCCGGTGAGGACGAGCCGCTCGCCGACGACGAAGGAGCAGTGCTCCGGTCGATGCCCCGGCGTGTGTACGACGCGCAGACTCACCGAGCCGATGTGCAGGCTCTGGCCGTCCTCGAGCGGCTCGAACGGATACTCGGGCTCGGCGAGCGGGTGGATCGAGACCGGGACGCCGTGCTCGAGCGCTAAGCGGCCGTGCCCGGAGACGTGATCGGCATGGGTGTGGGTCTCCAGCACGCCTGCGATCCGCACGCCCTCGTCCGCCGCCGCGTCGAGGTACGGCTCGATCGCGTATGCGGGGTCGACCACGACGGCCTCTCCGCCCGTCGGGTCGCCGATCAAGTAGGAGGCACAGCCGAGATCGTCGTCGACGAACTGGCGGAACAGCACGGCAGGGAAGCTAGCACCGTGCCCCGCTAGCTTTCTTGAAGCATCGACTTGGCTCAGGGTGCGGGATTGCGGCCCCGGTGCGGCGGTTGAGACCACACCGGGACCACACCAGGACGGCCCAGAACCTCACTCGCCGATCAGGGCGGCAGAGCGTCCGGTGACGTACGCGGTGCGCCAAAACGCCCGCCACTCGTCTCGGGGTCGATCATCACGTGCGCATACACGTCGAGCGTCATCGACGCCTTCGAGTGTCCCGACCATGTCGCCGCCTGCACCGGGTCGACCCCCTGTGCGATCCAGAGGACGCGAAGCTCGCGGCCCGGCCGCTTTTCCGGATGTTCCACAGGCGGTGTTGATGGCGTTGTGGATGGTGCTGCGGGGTCGTCCCTGTGGTCTGGGTGTGGCATGAAGCGGTGAGGCGCTCGCGAATCCGCTGCTAATGGCCGGGTTGGCCGTTTCCAGCTGAGAATCGGAGTGGCGCTCGAGGCGGCGCTTGCGCCTTCCGAAGTCGCCTCTAGCCTTAGGTGGTGAAGCGGTGGTCTGAGCGGTGAGCGAGCGGCGCTGCAAAGCCGTGACGGCCTCGGGGCAGCCGTGCAAGGCGCGACCGCTTCGAGACCAGGACTTCTGCTTGCTGCACTCGCCGGATCACTCGCCGGCCGAGCTGGGCCGGAAGGGCGGCCGTGGTCGCGGCAAGCAGGCCGACGAGCTCGAGCTGAGCGACCGGGAGCAGGCGATGCGGGCGCTGCGCAGGTCACTCGACTCCGGCAACGCGGCGGCCTGCGTGGCGTCCGCGAAGGCTTTGATCGAGCTGGACAAGGTCGATCCGCGAGGCTGGGAGTCGGGCAGGGCGGCGAAGGAGGAGGCGGACGGCTTCATCCGGAAGCTGGAGGAGATCCGGGATCGTCGCCTTGCGGCGATAGAGCAGGGTGCAGTCTGTCCGAGGTGTGGGGGCGACGTGCGCGGGCGCCTGGCGGATCAATCGCTCATCTCGATCGCCGCGGACGCGTTGCTGCCTGATCCGGTGGGGGATGCGCTGGACGGGTTGGTGGCGGAGATGCGCACGACGGTCGGCGAGCCGGCGGCGCCGATCCGGGACAGGTATGGCACGTCTCTCGGCGACGTGTTCAAGTACTCGCTGTCGATCGGCATCGACCCGCTGAAGCCGGACGCAGGGCAGGACTTCAGCCGGGCGCCGGAGCTGCTGCGTCGTTACAGCGTGCGGGAGGACGACGAGGCATGGGTGCGGCTGCGTGGCGACGAGCGGCGGAAGCAGGAGCGTGAGGCTGCGCGTGAGGCCGCGCAGTCGCCGCCGGAGCCAGTGATCCCGGTCGAGACGGCGCCGCCGGAGATCCCGCCGAAGCTCGACGCCGTCGACGAGCTCCTCACGCGCCACGGCGGCGCAGCCTCCGATGCGGGACTCATTCACGACCACGACGAGCGCCCGATCGGCCGCCGCGACTGGTAGGGGGGCGATACTCTTCGCTCTCTCTCTCGGAGCGTTGGAAAGCGAGAAGGGCGGGGATCAGAACATGCTCACCGATCTTCGGCGTCCTCTGGCCCGTTTGCATCGGAACCGCAATCGTCTGGGCCTTGGTCCGAGTCGCCCGCCGCCGCCGTGACGGTCCGCCGACGCCGACCACAGCTAGGACGTTTGGGCTTCCAGACGCCACGAACGGTCATCACTCTGTTGCTCTTGCTTGCAGTCTTGATTGTGCCTGGCTGTGGGTCCTCCTCATCGACGAGTTCGACGGCACTCAGCGGCACCGACAAAGCCTTCGCGAACGACCTTGTCCGAGGCCTTGCCGACGTGACGGCACTCTCCGCTCCAGTGCTGACTTGCGACCCAACGACGTGCGACCGCGCAGCCGTCAAACGATTGCGCCGAGGCGCCGAGACAACAGCAGCCCGACTCCAGCGGCAGATCGATCAACTCAGCAGCCCCTGTCTTCGTAGCAGCGCCCGGATGCTCGTCCACAGCATCCAGGCATACGGTTCATACGCGGTCGCTCTCGAGCGCGGGAAGCAGCGCGCATCGCTGGCGGCACTAGATGACGCCGACAACACCCGCTTTAAGGCATTTGAGAAGCTTGCTGCGTGTGGATATCTCAAGCACGGGCAGAGCATCGGCCTGGATGTTCAGGCCGCATACCAACGCCTCAACCGCGCGGCCACCGGCATCGAGAACTGTCAAACGAGAAGCTGCCTCAAGCGTGAGGGCCGGAAAATCGCGCGGGCAGCCACGGCAGGAATCAAGCAGATTCGGTCCTCGAAGGCTCCTGTAGAACCCAAATGCCTTCGCACTCTGGTCGACAGCGCGGTCGTTCTGTTCCGGAATTTCCAGCAGTTCGGACGTGCCGCCCAAATGCTGGACGTCGGCCGACTCCAGAGCTTTGCGAACCGGATCGGACCGTTACAGGCACGCATGGCGCGTCAGGCGCGTCAGTGTGTCGCTGCGAATCCTTGAACTCGCTCGTCGCCCCGGGAGAACCTCTCGTATGGATGGAGGTCCAGGAATGAGGCTCCCGAACACCGCGCACACCTCCCGGCCCTGGCGGATCCACGAGCTCACCCGCGACTTCCGGCTCGAAGACGTCTGGGCCCTGCCGACCCCGGGCGGCCCGCACGACTTCCCTCGCCTCGTGCAACAGATCGCCGCAGGTGGCTCCTCCCGGGGCTCCTCTCGCGCCGCCCGCGCGCTCTGGACGATCCGCTGGAAGGTCGGCGAGCTACTCGGCTGGGACGAACCGGACGCCGGCGTCGACTCCAGGGTGCCGACGCTCCGCGACCGGTTGCCAACGGACCTGCGCAACGTCCCAGCCGGCCCGGAGTTCGGCAGGCTCCCGTTCAGGTCGATCTACCTGCTCGACGACGAGTGGGCAGCGGAGATCGCCAACCGGACCATGCACGGGGTGATGCACATCGGCTGGGTCCCAGACGGCGCCGCAAGCTACCGCGGCCGGATGGCCGTGCTCGTGAAGCCTAACGGCCTGTTCGGGAACGCCTACATGGCCGCGATCAGGCCATTCCGGCACTTGATCGTGTATCCATCGATGATGCGGCAGATCGAGCGGGAGTGGCGGTTCGGTGCTCGCCGCTGGACGGTCCTCTACGACGCGGACTGCGGCTTCTGCAAGTGGCTGCTGGCCGCCCTGCT
>DATDDZ010000042.1:0-4621 GCA_036523555.1 Gaiellaceae bacterium | reverse complement strand
GTCGAGCATCGTGTAGCGGCCGCCGATGCGGCCCCAGCCGCTCTGGGTTCCCGCTGCGCCGCCGAAGGGCTCGTGCGCTTCCCAGTAGTCGGTCGAGTCGTTGACGACGACGTTGCCGACACGGAGGCTGTCGGCGAACTTGAACGCACGCTTCAGGCTCGACGTGTAGACCGCGGCCTGGAGCCCGAGGTGCGAGTCGTTGGCCACGGCAAGGGCCTCGTCGTCCGAGCTCACGCGGATCAGCGGCACGATCGGCCCGAACGTCTCCTGGCGGTTGATGAGCGTGTCGACGCCGACGTCGGTGACCACGGTGGGCTCGTAGTAGAGCTGGGTCGGCCGGTCGCCTGCGCGTGACCCGCCGAGGACGACGCTCGCTCCGTTCGCGACCGCGTCCTCGAGATGCAGGTCCATCTTCCGCGCGGTCGGCTCGTTGTTCATCGGGCCGACCATGGTCGTCTCGTCGAAGGGATCACCGAGCGGCCATTCCTTCGCTGCCTCGAGCACCGCGTCGAGGAAGGAGTCGTGCACGCCCTCGTGGACGAGCACGCGCTCGGTCGCGCAGCACACCTGTCCCGCGCAGAAGAAGCCGCCGAAGACCGCGCCCTGCGCAGCGCGATCGAGATCGGCGTCCTCGCACACGATCACCGGGCCGTTGCCGCTGGCCTCGATGAGCGAGCGCTTGAGCCCGGCGGCACGGACGATCTTCTCGGCTGTCCCGTGCGAGCCGACGAAGCCGACGCCGTCGACGCCGGGGTGCGTCACGAGACGCTCGCCGACGTCACCGCCCCCGTAGACGACGTTGACGACGCCGTCGGGCAGGCCGGCGTCGGCCATGATCTGCATGAAGTTCGCCATCGCGATCGGCGTCCACTCCGACGGCTTCATCACGATCGTGTTCCCGACCGCTATGCCCGGCGCGATCAGCTCGACCGGGATCAGCGTCGGGAAGTTCCACGGCGTGATGCCGGCGTAGACGCCGTTCGGCTTGCGGAAAGTCAGGATCCGCTTGCCCGGGTCCTGCGAGGGGATGATCGCCGTCTCCATGCGCTTCACGTCCTCGGCCGCGATGCGGAAGTTCTCGGCCGTCTCGTCGATGTCACCGAGCGCCTCGGCCGCGTACGGCTTGCCCTGCTCGAGCGAGAGCTCGCGGGCGAACTCCTCGCGCCGCTCGTCGATCAGGTCGGCGATCGCGTGGCAGACCTTCGCCCGCTCCCAGGCGGAGAGCGCCGCCCACTTCGGCTGCGCCTCGCGGGCGGCCTCGACCGCGCGGTCGACGTCGGCGATGCTCGCGTCGGGAACCTCGGCAAGCGTCTCGCCCGTGACGGGGGAGACGATCTGGCGGGCGCTGTCACCGGTCGAGGCGATCCAGTCGCCGCCGACGAAGTTCTGGAGGGTTCGGACCGTGACTACCATGGAGTCTCCTTTCAGATCTGGGAGGCCTTCGCGGCCCAGTAGCGGTTCAGCGCGCCCTGCACCTTCACGAACCAGACGATCGCCGGGACGATCAGGATCGCGCCGGGAACGAGCCAGAGGCCGGTCCAGCCGGTCACCGGCGGCTGCTGCCCGTCCCTGGCGTACATCTTCCCGACCTCGGACGGGACGACGAAGGCACTGACGAAGCCGACGAGGATCCAGACGACCAGGCCCAGGACGCCCCCGAGCCCGTCGCCGGTGTGCTTCTTCATCTCCTCGTGCGTCTGGAACGCCCAGTACCACCCGTAGAACGTGAAAGTGACGATGTAGAGCAGGATCCCGAAGCCGATCCCCCGTTCCCGGCCGAGCGGGCCGGCGTTCCGTGCCATCTCCAAAACAGCCTCCTCGTCGCTCCGGCCACTGAATCACTCGCCGCTGGCCGTGGCAAGCCTTCACAGATCCCTAACCAATTCGGGTCGGCGAGCGTCACAAGTTGGCGTCTGCTGCTGCGCACCCGACCTACAATCGAGGGAGTCCATGGAACCGACTGAGGTTGCCCGTCTAGAGGGGTCAGGCCGCTTCCAGAGCGCCGCGGCGATCGCGGATCGGTTCCTCGACAACATCGAGACCGTCGTGCACGGCAAGCGCGACGAGGTGAAGCTCGTCTTCACCGCGCTCATCAGCGGTGGCCACGTCCTCTTCGAGGATGTCCCCGGGACAGCGAAGACCGTGCTCGCTCGCGCGATCGCCCAGTCGATCGAGGGCGCCGCGCCCTCGCGGATTCAGTGCACGCCGGATCTGCAGCCGACCGACGTGACCGGCCTGTCGGTCTTCAACCAGCGCGAGCGGGACTTCGAGTTCCGGCCCGGGCCCATCTTCGCGAACGTCGTGCTCGTCGACGAGGTCAACCGCGCAATGCCGAAGACGCAGTCGGCGCTGCTCGAGGCGATGGCGGAGCATCAGGTCACGGTCGACGGCCAGACGCGTGTCCTCCCGGATCCGTTCCTCCTGCTCGCGACGGAGAACCCGATCGAATACGAGGGGACGTTCCCGCTGCCCGAGGCGCAGCTCGACCGGTTCTTCCTCAAGACTGCGCTCGGCTACCCGTCCGTGGACGAGGAGCTGTTGATCGTCGACGAGCAGCGGCACGGACATCCGCTGCGCCTGCTCCAGCCCGTCGTCGACGTCGCCGAGGTGCAGACCCTGCGCGACGCCGCCATGAACGTCTACGTCGACCCTCTTCTGCAACGGTGGATCGTCGAGCTCGTGCGCTCGACGCGGGACCTCGAGGAAGTCGCCGTCGGGTCCTCCGTACGCGGCAGCCTCGCGCTCGAGCGCGCGGCGCGCGGTTGGGCCCTGCTCGACCACCGGCCGTACGTCGTGCCGGAGGACATCGAGCTCCTCTTCGCCCCGGTGCTCCTCCACCGCATCGTGTTCCGGCCGACCTTTCTCGCGGAAGCTCGCAGGGTGGGCTGGGAGCCCGCGGTCGAGGGGGTCGTGCGGAAGTGCTTCGCCGCTGCTCCGCGTCCCGAGCCCGACTCGACCGAAGAGCCCGCCGCCCCGGAGCCGCTGCACGTCTCGAGCGACTAGTCCGTGCCGGCCACGGACGTCACTTTCCCGCTGGCTCCCCGCCGCCGGTTCGCCGGGCTTCCCTTCGGCGGCATGAACAGCCTTCGCCGGGGCTCGGGCTCCGACGTCGCCGGCTCACGCCACTACGAGCCCGGCGACGACGCGCACGCGATCGACTGGAACGCGTCGGCCCGCCTCTCGTCTGCGCACGGCTCGGACGAGTTCATCGTGCGGGAGTACTTCGCCGAGGAGGCGCCGCGCGTCGTGATCGTCAGCGACCGCAGACCGTCGATGTCGCTCTTCCCGCCTCCGCTGCCCTGGCTCGACAAGACGAGAGCGATGCACGTGGCCGCGGAGCTGGTGACCGAGGCGACCCTCGCGGCCCGCGGGTTTCTCGGCTACCTCGACCACGGTGAGCCCGACGAGACCTGGGTGCAGCCGCGCACGCACCACGAAGTGCCCGAAGAGGCGCTGCACGGATCGTTCGGCGCCCCCGAGGACAGCATCGCGCGGGCGTTCGACTTCCTCATGCGGCTGCATCCACCACTCCCTGCCGGGACGTTCGTCTTCGTGCTCTCGGACTTCCTCGCGCCGCCATCCGAGGGCGAGTGGATCGTCGCGCTCGAGCGGCGGTGGGACATCGTCCCCGTCGTGATCCAGGACCCGGTCTGGGAACGGAGCTTCCCGCAGGTCGGCGGCGTCGTCGTCCCGTTGCACGACCAGACGACGGGCAAGTTCGTCTCGGTGCGCCTGACGGAGCGGGAGGCGGTCCGCCGGCGCGAGGAGAACGAGGCCCGGGCCCGGGAGCTGCAAGCTCAGCTTCGCGCGCTCGACCTCGGCCCCGTGCTGGTCACGACGTCCGATCGCGGCGAGATCTTCCAGGCGTTCCTGGAGTGGGCAGACGAGCGGATCATCTCGAGGGGACGCTGGTGGTGACGACGAAGCGCGCGCTCATCGGCTCTGGCGTCGCCGGCGCTGCACTGCTCGCGCTGGTGCTCGTCCTCGTCCTGCGTGGAGGCCCGGGCGCTGCCGTCCCAAGGCAGGCGATCACCGGCAAGACGCAGCTCTCCCGGTCTGCGGCGATGTTCGCCGATCCGGTGAAGGCCAGGATCGTCCTCCTCGTCGACCGCGACCGGATCGATCCGGCGCGGATCGGCTTCAGCCCGAACTTCAGCCCCTACGCCGTGATCGGCGTGCCGACAATCCAGCGGCAGGACACCGGCCGCCTCACCCACCTCACGTACACGGCGAACCTCGCGTGCGTCACCTATCAGTGCCTACCGACGGCCGCGTTCACGCGCATCCAGTTCGACCCGGCGAAGGTCTTCTTCTGGCCGGTCACGGGCGGCGGCCAGCGGACGCTTCAGGTTCCGTGGTATCCGTTGACGCTCGCCTCCCGGACGACGGCTGCCGACATCGCCAACGCCGACCCGTTCCAGCAGCCGTCCTGGCGCCTGAGCACGGCGCCGCTCGGCGTGACCTACTCGCTCCCACCCGGACTGCTCAAGGCCCTCCTGCTCGCGGCCAGCGCCCTGCTGTTCCTCTTCGCCGCGATCGGGTTCGCCGGCTTCGTGCGGGCGATCCTGCGCCGGGTACGCGTGCCCGTCCTCACGAGGCTCGAGCGCGCTGTGGTGCTCGT
>DATDDZ010000041.1:0-15041 GCA_036523555.1 Gaiellaceae bacterium | reverse complement strand
GGTTGAGCGAAAGCCGCCTGGTTGCAGGGGTCTCGGGCCAGCGTAAATGAAGCGGCTCAGACCTCCGTGAACGGCTCGAGCAGCCGGGACGCGACGCTGCTCCAGCTCCAGCGCGCGACCGTAACGCGGCGCGCGGCCGCGCCGAGGTCCGCGCGGGTGCTCGCAGGCAGGCTCAGCAGCTCCGCGAGCCGGCCGTGGAGCTCGACCGAGTCTCCCGAGGTGAAGCTCGCGAGGTGGCGGTACTCGGCCGGGTACTCCGTCTCGACGCCCTCCGCTATCTCGGCGAGCCCCGAGTGTCGCGCGACGAGCGGGGGCGATCCGGCGGCGGCAGCCTCGGCGGCGACCATCCCGAACGCTTCCGGAAACACCGACGGCACCACCGTGACGTCGGCCAGGGGAAGCAGGTGGACGAGGTGGCGATGCTCGAGGGGGCCCGTGAAGAGGGTCCCCGGAGGGGCGAGGGCCTCGAGCTCGGCGCGGTAATCGCCGAAGCCGACGATCACCGCGCGGGCGTCGAGCCCCCGCAGAGCCTCGAGCAGAACGTGGACACCCTTGTTGAAGAGGAGCTTGCCGAAGTACACGACGGTCGGCTCGTCCGACGCGAAAAAGGCGCGGAAGCGGTCCGCGTTGCCGTCGTCGGGCAGGCGCTCGTTCGCGTTCCCGGGGTTCTCCGGGTCCGCCTGCGCCTCCGCGAGCAAGCCCTCGAGCGCGGCGTCTCTCTGCTCCGGCTTGAACTCGTCCACGTCGACGCCGGGTGGTACCTCGTGCACACGGTCGACATGGCCGACGACCTCCTCCAGGACCGACCGGATGTGAGCCGAGCCGACGAACACCGCCCTCGCGCGCGCAAGCGCGTCGCGCCCCCAGGCGATGAGATCGGGATTGCCGCGCATCGAGTACTCGAGCTCGGACCCGTGCGCCTTGACGGCGTAGGGCAGCCCCGACGCGAAACCGACCGGCGCTCCGAGCAGGACGTGATTCGCGAACACCAGATCGGCCGGCATCTGAGCGCAGATCGCAGTGGCGTTCAACGCGACGAAGCGGTCTCGCTCGCTCCTAGTGAAGTCCTGGAGCAGCTTCGCCTCGATTCCCTCGTAACGGTCGAGGACGAACACGGGCAGGAGCCCGCCGACGTTCGGCCGGAACACACGCGCGGCGCCGAGGTCGTAACGCTCTGGGTGCGGTTCCTGGCAGATGACGACGACGCTGTGCCCGGCCCGGCTCCACTCCCGAGCAAGCGCCCGGGTGTAGACGTTCGACCCCGTCCCACCCAGCAGATACCCGTGCCACAGGACGATCCTCATGTGGCGAGGTTACGGGCCTAAGTCAAATAGAAGTAAAGAGCGTAAAGGAGCTCGACGGCGGGGTTCGAGGTGTGCACCGCGACGTCCTGCGGCACGTCGAGCAGAGCCTCGGAGTAGTTGAAGATGATCCTGACCCCGGAGCCGACGAGGTCGTCCGCTACTTTCTGCGCGCTTTCGGCGGGCACCGCGACCACGCCGACGATGATGTTCTTGTCGTGCACCGCCCGCGCGAGGCTCCCGTAGTCGCTGACGGCGACATTGCCGACCGGGCGTCCGAGCTTCTCCGGGTCGCTATCGAAGACTGCCGCGATGTTGATTCCGTGCTCGGCGAAGATCGGCGAGCTCGCGATCGCCTGGCCGAGCCGCCCTGCGCCGACGAGCGCGATGTTGTGCTGCCCCTGCGTCCGGAGGATCTTCCGGATCTCCCCGAGGAGCGAGTCGATGTTGTAACCGACGCCGCGCTTCCCGAACTTGCCGAAGGCCGAGAGGTCGCGCCGGATCTGCGTGGCGTTGATGTTGGTGTAGTCGGAGATCTCCTGCGAGGAGATCCGCTCCTTCCCCATCTTCTTCGCCTGCGTCAGCACCTGCAGGTACCGCGACAGGCGCGCGGCGACCCCGACGGTCAGACGGTCAGCAGCGCCGGCAGGGCTTTTCGACTCGGCAGTTTGTGACACCCGGAAGGCGTTGTATCACGCGGCGAAGGGCCGGTGCGCCGGTCAAGTTTGTGCAGCCAGTTTGCGCCGAAACGCATCAGGGTCGACGTAGTAGACAAACGCCCGCTCGCCGTCGATCTCGACCACCGGGAGCCATTCCCGGTACCGGGCCTCGAGCTCCTGATCTCCGCCGATGTCGACCTCCTCGAACGGGGTGCCGCTTGCCTCGATGACGGCCCGCGCGCGCTCGCAGAGATGGCAGCCCGCCGCGTGGTAGAGGACGACCTCGGCTACGGGTAGATCCCTCGCGTTACGGTCGCCTCGGCCACTCGCTCTACGGCGAGGCCGTAGGCGGCCATGCGCATCGACACTCCCCTTCCCTCGTGCATCGCCCAGGTCTCGTTGAACGCGCGCGTGACGATGTCGTTGAGCTTGGCGTTCACCTCGGCCTCCTTCCAGAAGTACTCCTGGAGGCCCTGGACCCATTCGAAGTACGACACGACGACCCCGCCGGCGTTCGCGAGGATGTCCGGAAGAACGAGGACGCCCTTGTCCTCGAGGATCTCGTCCGCTGTCGGCGTGACCGGGCCGTTCGCTCCCTCCACGATGATCTTCGCCTTCACCTTGTCCGCGTTGTCAGGGGTGATCACCTGCTCGAGCGCGCACGGCGCGAGCACCTCGACGTCGAGGAGAAGCAGCTCCTCGTTCGTGATCTGGTCCGCGCCGCGAAAGCCCGCGAGGGACCCGGTCTCGCGCTTGTGCGCCAGCACGGCCGGCACGTCGATGCCGTTCGGGTTGTGGAGGCCCGATCCGGAGTCGGAGACGGCGACGACCTTCGCGCCGTCCTCGCCGAGGAACTTGGAGAGGAACGAGCCGACGTTGCCGAACCCCTGAACCGCCGCCGTGATGCCCGAGAGAGACGTCTGCCGTTTTCGCACAGCCTCACGCACGCAGTAGAGGGCGCCGCGCGCGGTCGCCTCCTCGCGGCCCAGCGACCCGCCGATCGTGAGGGGCTTGCCCGTCACGACTCCGAGCACCGAGTGGCCCTTGTTCATGGAGTAGGTGTCGAAGATCCACGCCATCACCCGACCGTCCGTGCCGACGTCCGGCGCGGGAATGTCCTTCTCGGGCCCGATCTCGTTGATGATCTCGGAGGTGAAGCGCCGCGTCATGCGTTGCAGCTCGCCCTCCGACATCGTCTTCGGGTTGCAGACGATCCCGCCCTTCGCGCCTCCGAACGGAATGCCCGAGAGCGCGCACTTCCACGTCATCCACATGGCGAGGGACTTGACCTCGTCGAGCGTGACATCCGGGTGGTAGCGGATCCCGCCCTTCGACGGCCCCCGCGCAATGTTGTGCGTGACGCGGTAGCCCTCGAACACCTGCGTCGAGCCGTCGTCGCACGCGACCGGAATCGAGACGGTCACGGACTTCTTGCACTCCTGCAGGACGTTGACGAGGTTCGGGTCGATCGCGAACGTGTCCGCGACCTTGCGCAGCTGCGATCTTGCAATCTCGTAAGGGTTCTCGCGAAGGTGCGAGACGGGCGCCTCGACAGTGGTCAACTCGACTCCTTTTTGCGCGCAAATGGGGACATTCTCGGCATGCGGAGCGAGTATATGACGCTCACTTGATCGTCAGGCGGAGAATCCTCGTCGTCGGCGCGACACCTTCGGTTCCGTGCGCGATCAGCCTGAGCTCGTAATCGCCCGGCGCGAGCACCGCTCCTGTCGGGTCGCGGCCCGTCACGCCGAACGAGTAACTCCCCGGCAGGACGTCGCGCAGGCGTGCCAGCAGGCCGATGCGGCCGCCGGACGGACTCCACAGCTCGAGATCGAGACGTGACAGGGGCCTGACGTCGGACTCGCCCTCCGAGCGCGGCACCGAGCCCGCGACGAAGGTCAGGAGCGACGGCGTCACGTCGGACGGCGAGAACGACCGGCTGGAGAGACGAACCGAGGCGAGCGTCGGCGCGCTGCGGGGACCGAAGAGGATCGTCCACGGAATCCTCACTACGCGGCCGGCGAGCGGGCTCAAGAGCAGCGCCCCTTCTGCGGGGGCGGTTCCCTGCGGCTTGCTCGTGACCCGCGCCGTCACGTGCACACGCCTCGACGCGCCCGCTGCGATCGCGAAGCTCCTCGGCCTGACGTCGAAGCGAACGGCCGCGGCTCCCTCCTGCGAGACGTTCGCGTCGACCGACACCACCATCCGCCGCACCGACACGTTCCGCACCTCGATCTCCTCGGTGGCCGCCCGCGCCTTGCCGTCGACCGCGCCGAGACCGAGCGTGCGGGGAAAGGCCGCGATCTCCGTCGACGCCGCGGCGCCGACGTCCAGGAGGCCGCTCCCCTGCGCAGGCACGTGGTCGGAGGGGAGAGCGCGGGCCGAGCCGGCGATCAGGCTGGCAATTGCCTGCGCATCGAGGTCCGGGCGTGCCTGGGCAAGCAGCGCAGCAGCGCCGGCGACGATCGCTGCCGCTCCGCTCGTTCCGTTGAGCGTTCCGTAGCGAGGGGATCCGTCGGGATTGGTGCCGGGCTCGGCCGTCTCGAGCGCGACGCCGGGCGCAACCAGATCGGGTTTCACGCGCCCGTCGAAGGCGAGGCCGGTGGAGGAGAAAGCCGCGACACCCCCGCGGGCTGCGTTCTCGGCCGCTCCGACCGCGCCGAGTGAAAGAGTCACCGGTATTCGCTGCCGGAGATGCGCGAGCATCCTGAGCGCGACGTCCTCGGGGATCGAGGCGGCCGGGATCGTTCCGCTCTCCCCGAGGCCGATCCCCCCGGCCGGAAGGGCGGACCCGTAGAGCAGCACCGCAACGGCGCCGGCCTGTGCCGCGCGCGCAACCACGGCTGCCGGGTCGGGGCCTGCCCGGACCAGCGCTGCGCGACCGGCGACGAGGCTGAGCCCGGCACGATCGAAGAAGTCGAGCAGGGGCACGGCACCCTGGTCACCGCCGGGCGCCGTCGTCTGCACGCGGGGGGCTCCGATCCCGACGTCGAGCGGGTGCGCGGGCCGAACGGCGCCGACGAGCGGCCGGAGCCCGTCGAGCTCGACACGGAGCGCAGCCCGCAGGACGACGTGAACCTGTCCGAAGCGCGGCCGGAGGTCGACCGCGCCCGCCGTGAGCGCGTCGCCGGCGCCCCCCGGGCCGCCGATGCTCCCGAATCCAGGCCCGGCCGGCCCGTCGTTGCCCGCAGGCGCAACCACCAATGTGTCGAGGCGCCGTGCACCAGTCACGGCGAGCGCCAGGGGCCCGTCGGCGAAGGCGGCGAACGGCTCGGCGACGCCCACCAGGGCGACTCGCGCCGCGTCGTGTGCGTCACCGTCGGCGTTCGGATCGACCGCGCGCTCGAGGCCCGCGAGCAACTGGTCGGTGCGTCCGTACACCGCCCAGCGCGCGGATGCGTCGCGCTGCCAGCCCGCGACCCGGATCGGGAGCACCGTCGCCCCGGGCGCGACCCCGCGAAGCTCGCCCGGTCCACCGGATCCGACGACCAGGCCCGCCATCGCGGTCCCGTGGTCCTCCAGCTGCGCCGGCTCGTCCGGATTCGGCGCGGCCGTCGCGTTCGCGTCGCTGCCCACGATGTCGATCCCCGGCTCGACGCGTCCGCGGAGGAACGGGTGGCTGCGGTCGACCCCGGTGTCGAGGAGCGCGACGGTGACGCCGCGGCCGTCCTCGTCGCCGAGAGACACGTCGGGTCGCTGGGCGAACGCGGAGGACTGCGCCGAGGAGAGGGAGGCCGGATACGCGACGCGCACGGGATAGATCCCGGCCACCTCCGGCGCGCGCTCGAGCAGGGCGATCCCCCGTGCGTCGAACGCCGCGGAGAATCCGTTGATCGTGCGCGTGTAGCTGAACTCGGGCTGGGCGACGACACCTTGAACCCGCAGCCGCGCGATCAGGAGCCGCTGCGACGAGAGCGCCGCCTGCGTCCACTGGCGCTCCTCCTCGTCGGTCGCAAGGCCGCCGACGCTCCCGACTCGGTCCGCGAGCGCGGGCGCCTTGAGGACGACGATCACGCGCTGGCCGACCGCTACGCGCACGCGCTGCGCGCCGGCGAGCCCGCGCCACGTCGGCTCCGCGCCGGCGCGGGCGCCGCCGCTTCGCCCTCCCAGAGCGATCAGCACGGCCGTGACCGCGACCGCGACGGCCGCTAGGACGAGTAACGGCTCACGCGGACGACGCGTAGGCATCGAGCGCAAGATAGCCCGGATACGCGATGGGCTCCTCGAAACGGGCGGCCGAGGCGATCATGGCGGCGTTGTCGGTGCAGAGCTCGAGCGGGGCGAGCGCTGCTCCCGGCAGCGCAGCACGAAGCTCCGAGTTGGCCGCGACTCCGCCGACCACGGCGACTCTCTCCGCCGACGTCTGTTGCACCGCCTGATGCACGCGTTCGACAAGTGCGCGCACGATCGCCCGCTGGTAGGCGGCCGCGAGATCGGCGCGCCTGCGCTCGAGCTCCGCGGGCTCGAGGCCGCGCGTCTCGTAGAGCAATGCGGTCTTGAGGCCGGAGAAGGAAAAGTCCAGGCCGGGCACCTTCGCGACGGGGAACGCGAACGCCTCCGGGTCGCCGTTCCTCGCGAGGCGGTCGATCTCGGCGCCGCCGGGGTAGCCGAGGCCGAGCAGGCGCGCTCCCTTGTCGAACGCCTCGCCCGCCGCGTCGTCGAGCGTCGTGCCGAGCACGCGCGAGCGGCGACCCCGTTGTGCGACGTCGAGCAGCATGGTGTGGCCGCCGCTCGCGAGCAGGCACAGGAACGGAGGCTCGAGGGGCGAGGGCTCGAGGTAGAGGGAGGCGACATGACCCTGCAGGTGATCGACCGGGACGAGGGGAAGGCGGCGGGCCCAGGCCAACGCCTTGGCCGCGGCGACTCCGACGAGCAGGGCGCCGATCAGGCCGGGGCCCGCTGTCACCGCGACGAGACGGATGTCGTCGAGCTCCGCTTCTGCCTCGACGAGCGCCTCGCGGATGACGGGCGTGACCAGCTCCAGGTGCCGGCGAGACGCCACCTCGGGCACGACCCCGCCGTAGCGAGCGTGGAGATCCGCTTGGGAGGAGACCACGTTCGCGCGGATGTGGCCGTCGTCGGTCACGAGCGCAGCCGCGGTCTCGTCGCACGACGTCTCGAGGCCGAGGATCAAGTGGTCAGTCAGTCGCTCGCAGCATCGCCGCGAGCGACAGGATCGCGCCACATGATCAACGCGTCCTCACGGTTGTCCGTGTAGTAGCCGCGCCGGATTCCTCTCGGCTTGAAGCCCGCTTGTTCGTACAGCCGGATCGCGACGTCGTTGGAAACGCGCACCTCGAGGGTGTAGCCCCGACGTCCTTCCCCCGCAGTCAGCTCGAAGAGGCGCTCGAGCAGGGTGGCGGCAATCCGTTTCCGGCGATGCTCCGGCGCGACCGCGAGGTTCATGACGTGCCAGGCGTCGACGTAGCGGGAGATGATCAGGTAGCCGAGCAGCTCGTCCGTCTCGGGGTCGAACGCGCCGATCGAGATCGACGACGGCTTGGCGAGCTCGCCCGCGAACATCGACCGCGACCACGGCGTCGGATACGAGGCCCGCTCGATCAGCTCGATCGCGGTCAGGTCGCGAAGCTCGAGCCTACGGAGATCGACCCGATTCGCGGTCGCGCTCATCTGCGCGTTTTATCAGCGTCCGGGACCCGGAGGTAGAGAGGCTCGACCTCGTCCGCGGGGCGGAACACCGTCGCCAGCTGCGCGTGGAAGCGCGCCCGTGGCAGATGCCGGTCGTCCTGGTCGGGCGGCACTTCGGCGCCGACGGCCTCGAGGACGGCTCGGTATCGGACCGCGCCGCTGCCGACGCACACCGTCCCCGCGTCGAGCCGGAGGTCATCCGGAGCGCCGACGACCGGCGCATCGCCCCGGAGCGTGAAGACCTCGTGCCGTCGCGCGTCGACGACAGGGAGGGCGCCGGGCGCTCCCGCTGCGAGCGCGTGGAGAGTCGAGATCCCGGCAACGCGGAGATCCAGCCCAAGGGCGAGCCCTCGCGCCGTGGCCAGGCCGATCCGAACTCCGGTGAAGCTTCCCGGCCCGATGCCGACGGCAAGCCCGCCCAGGTCTGCCGTCCGGGCGCCCGCCTGCCGGAGCAGGGCGTCGACGTCCTCGAGCAGCGTCACCGCCACGGAGACGCGCTCGCCGAGCACCTCGCCTCCCTCGACGAGCGCGCTCGTCGCGACGTCAGTCGCCGTGTCGAAGGCGAGGATCAGCATCGACGTCAATCGTGACAAGCCGGACTCCCTCGCCGCCGTGCTCCAGGTGGACGCGGGCGCGTGCCGCCGGCAGAACGCCCTCCCCCGCCTCGGGCCACTCCACGAAGACGACAGCATCGTCGAAGTAGGGCTCGAGGTCGCCCCACTCGGCGGCGGAGACCCCGCGAAAACGGAACAGGTCGAGGTGCGAGACGTCGACGCGCCCGCGGTAGCGGTGGCCGATCGTGAACGTCGGGCTCGTCACCGGGCCCGTCACGCCGAGCGCGCGACAGGCCCCGCGCACGAACGTCGTCTTGCCGGACCCGAGCTCGCCCGAGACGGTGACGACGTCGCCCGGACGCAGCTCTGCGGCCAGCCCCGCGGCGAGCTCCTCGGTCTCGGCAGGGGAACGAGACTCGATCAGAACAGGCCGAGCTGCACCGCAGGCTCCGCGCCGGCGGGCACGGCGAGCGCCGGCTCTGGCGCAGGAGCCGTTTCACGGCCCAGGAGCTCCGGCAGTCGCGCGAAGTCGGACTTCAGCACGTCGAGCATCCGCGGTGTGTAGAGCGCGGCCGCCGGGTGGTAGATCGGGTAGAGCAGGACCTGGCGTCCACCGAGAGTCGTCTCCTGCTCCTGACCGTGCACGCGCGTGATGCCCGTCGGCCGGCCGGAGAGAAGCTTCGTCGCGAAGTTGCCGAGCGTCGCCACCACGCGCGGCTGGGTCAGCTCGATCTGCCGCCACAGGTGGCTTTCGCACGCTTCGATCTCGTCGGGCTGCGGGTCGCGATTGCCGGGAGGGCGGCATTTGAGGACGTTGCAGACGTAGACATCGGCCCGAGCGAGCCCGATCCCGGCCAGGAGCTGGTCGAGCAGCTTGCCCGCGGCGCCGACGAACGGGACCCCCTGCTTGTCCTCGTGGAAGCCGGGTGCCTCGCCGACGAACATCAGGTCGGCGTCGGGATCGCCCGAGCCGAACACCACCTGCGTCCGTCCCTGCGAAAGCGCGCAGCGTGTGCAGCCGGCGACCTGATCCGCGAAGGCCGCGAGGGACAGGTCCCTCGAAACGGTGGTTTCCACGGCGGGCAGTCTAGAGACGCTGCCGGATGGGTGGACTTAGTGGCTCTGAGCCACTAAGTCGGTGTCAGTGGCCGCAGCCGCAGCTGCCGCCGCAGCAGCCGCCGCCGCCGAACGCGGCGGTCTGCCCGGAGCTTCCGGTCATCGCGAAGGTCGAGAGCTGCTTCGCCACCTTCGTCGCCCCGCAGTCGGGACATGCGACCACCGTGTCTCCGCGGACGAGCTCTTCGAAGTGCGCTTCGCACTTCATGCAGACGTACTCGTACATCGGCATGGCTCGAAGTCTAGTAAGTCCCGTTGACCCGGCGGCCGCCGAGCGTGCCCGTGACGGCGTTCTTCGAGAACCGCAGTGTCCCGGCCACGGCTGCAGAGCCGGCCACGCGAACGGTCCCCTTCCAGTTCACGGGCGGCCCGATGTCGACAACCGCGAGGTTGCCGGACACGACAAGGCCGGGGGCGAGGCTGTAGCGGGTCAGCCGGAACCCATCCCTGGTGACGACGAGCGTGCCGCCGTACAGGCCACGGGGCTTGAGGCTCGTCGACGAGAAGGCGGCCGCGAAGAATGTCGCCTCCGCGTCGCGGACGGTCTTGGAGGCGACCGCGAGCGTCGAGGCCGCAGAGAGTCGGGCAGGCCGCCCCGGGAACGCCCCGACCACCTTCGCCAGCGGCTGGACGCGCGGGCACATAGCCTGCGTCGGAGCGACCAGCGTGCCGAGGATCCACTGCCGGACGACGCTTTGCGAGCACGCCGACGTGTCGGAAAGCGGTGAGGTGACGCTGTGGCCGACGCCCGGCACGACGATCAGCCGGCCCTGCGGGAACTGGCGCACCACCGCGAGCGCGTTCGCGGTCGGCGTCCGGAGGTCGAAACCCCCGCTGATGGCGAGCACCGGGACGTTCGGATACGGCCCGGGCCCGAGCTGTGTGTTCCCCGACGGCGAAGGCCACTGCTCACAGAAGAAGGCAGTGCCGATTCGCGGCGCCCAGCTCCCGAACCCCCCGAGCGAGCCCGAAGGAAGTGCCGCGATTGCGGAGTTGATCGCAGCGCGACGCTGCGCGGGAGGCGTGCCGGGCGACCACGGGAACTGCCCGTCTGCGCAGTTGGTGGCCGCGTTCAACCCGAAGCTCAGATCCTGGGAGGACAACCGGCTGGACGCCAGGTCGAGGTCGTAGACCCTCAGCAGCGGACGAACGTTCCCGGCGAGCGCCGCGTGTACGGCCGCGGGAGCCTCGGCGGCGACTCCGGGGCTGAGATCCGCGTCGATCATCATCGACAGCAGCTCCTCGCCGTTCATCCGAACCGTCTTGACCCGGCCATTCGACCCGATCACCTTGCCGCTGATCGGCTTCGTCTCGATCCTGTTGGCGAGGCGCACGACATCGGCGCCGAAGTTCGGAGTCGCTGCCTTGCAGATGCCCTGGCAGAACGCCGACAGCGTGTCGGGCATCTCGCTCAGGACGTTCCGGTCGAACGGATCGGGGAACGACGGCGGCACGACCGAGTCGAGGACGAGCCGCTCGACGCGGTCGGGATGCGCCAGTCCGTAGGCAAGGGAGAGCTTCGTCCCATAGGAGACGCCGAACAACCCGATCTTGTCGAACCCGAGCGCGGCCCGCACCGACTCGATGTCTTCGGCATGGTCTCGCGTCGCGTAGAAGATGCGCTGCGGACCGATGATCCCCGCGCACTCGGCCGCGAGAGCCGCGTCTTGCTCTGCGGTGGCGATGAGTGTCGACTGGAGCCGAGGACAGTCGATGAGACTCGACTTTCCGGTGCCGCGGTTGTCGAAGGCCACGAAGGTGTAGCCGGGGAACATGAACCGCATGAGGTCACGGTTCAGTCCCGGGCTGAGGTCGAACGCCTCGGCCGACCCCTGGCCGGGCCCCCCGGCGATGAGGAACATCACCCCGCGGGCCAGACCGTCCGCCGGCAGCACCTCGACGTGGAGCGGAACCGTGCCCGGCGTCGCCCCGATGCGGTCGAGCGGCACGTCCACCGTGGCGCACTGCACTCCGCCCGTCTTGCAGGGTGTCAGCGAAATCGCCGCGTGTGCCTGACCGGGCACGACAAAGGCGGCGGCGACCGCAAGCCCCAGCAGGAAACGACGACTCAAGAGACACGCCAGGGTACCAGCACGGGTGTACCCTTCCCCGTGCCCGGTATCCGATCCGGAACTGGAGCTTTGTTTAATTCAGCCAACGTCATCGGGAGAGGCCGAGTCGGCTCGGCCGTTGCAGCACGCTTGGAGGAGCGAGGCGTCGCTCTTCGAGCAGACGCTGCGCTCGTGCTGCTCTGCGTCCCTGACGGCGCGATCGCCGAGGTCGCGCGGTCGCTCGAGCCCGGCCCGTGGATCGCGCACGTCTCGGGCGCGACGACCCTCGAGGCGCTCGCTCCACATGAGCGCCGGTTCTCGCTCCATCCGCTGCAGACGTTCACGCGAGCGCGCGGCGCCGAGCAGCTCGACGGGGCCTGGGCGGCGGTTACCGCGGAGAGCGCCGAGGCCCGCGAGCTCGGGTTCTCGCTCGCGAACACGCTCGGACTAGAACCGTTCGACCTTGCAGATGCCCAGCGCCCGCTCTACCACGCGGGCGCGGCGATCGCATCCAACTATCTCGTCACGCTGCACGACGTCGCGTCCGACCTCTTCGGAGCCGCCGGCGCTCCCCCCGACGCGCTCGTCCCGCTGATGCGGCGGACGATCGACAACGGCTTCGAGCTGACGGGACCGATCTCCCGCGGCGACTGGGAGACCGTCGACCGTCACCGGCGCGCGATCCGCGAGGCGAAGCCCGACCTGGAGCCGCTTTACGACATGCTGGCGGAGATCACGGCGAGATGAGGACGGTGCGGACGATCCCGGAGCTTCGCCTCGCCCTCGGCCGCGGACGGGTGGGCCTTGTCCCGACGATGGGCTCGTTCCACGAGGGGCACAACTCGCTGATGCAGGCAGCCCGGGCCCAATGCGACGTCGTCGTGGTGTCTCTCTTCGTCAACCCGGCGCAGTTCGGCGCGGAGGAGGATCTCGACCGCTACCCGCGCGACGAGGAGCGTGACGCGAAGCTGGCGGAGGAGGCCGGAGTCGACCTTCTGTTCGTCCCGAGCGTAGGTGTGATGTACCCCGACGGCTTCGGAACCTGTGTCGACGTCACCGAGCCCGGCGGCGAGGCGCGTGCCCGCCCGGGCCACTTTCGAGGCGTGGCGACGGTCTGTCTCAAGCTCTTCAACATCGTCCGCCCCGACGTCGCCTTCTTCGGCCAGAAGGACGTGCATCAGGCCCTGGTGCTGCGGCGCATGGTCCGCGATCTCAACCTCGACCTGCACCTGCGGATCCTGCCGACTGTGCGCGACGCAGACGGCCTGGCGCTGTCCTCCCGCAATGCGTACCTGTCGCCCGAGGAGCGCGGCAAGGCGCTCGCCCTTCCGCGGGCGCTCGACGCGGGGCGCTCGGCGTACGCGCAGGGGCGTGACCCGATTGCGGCCGCGCGCGCGGCGCTCAACGGCCTCGAGCCGGACTACGTCGAGCTCCTCGACCTCGACGACACGACCGTTCTCGCCGCCGCTGCAAGCTTCGGCTCGACCCGTCTCATCGACAACGTGATCCTCGAACAAGGAGAGACCCGGTGACGACCCGCCCACGCAAGCCTGCTCCGAACACGCCGGCGCCCGGCAAGCTCCCGCTCCCCGAGCTGGAGCAGCTCAAACGGCGAGGCGAGAAGATCGCGATGGTCACGGCGTACGACGCGCCGAGCGGCCGCCTAGCCGACGAGGCCGGCGTCGACATCATCCTCGTCGGCGACTCCGCCGCCATGGTCGTGCTCGGCTACGACTCGACCGTGCCGGCGTCGATGGACGAGATGGTCATGCTCACGCGCGCGGTCACGCGTGGAGCTCGACGGCCGCTCGTGATCGCCGACATGCCGTTCGGCTCGTTCCAGGTCTCGGACGAGGACGCGCTCCGGAACGCGATTCGTTTCGTCAAGGAAGCGGGTGCCGACGGAGTCAAGATCGAGGGCGGAGGCCCGTCGATCTCACGCGTGCGCGCGCTCGTCGGCGCGGGGATCCCGGTGATGGGCCACATCGGCCTCACTCCGCAGTCCGCGACGATGCTCGGCGGCTTCAAGGCCCAGGGCCGGTCGGCCGAGAAGGCGCGCCGCCTGCTCGCCGATGCCCGTGAGCTCGAGTCCGCCGGCTGCTTCTCGCTCGTGCTCGAGGCCGTTCCCGCGCCCGTGGCCCGGGAGATCACCGCGACGCTGTCGATCCCCACGATCGGGATCGGCGCCGGCGCGGACTGTGACGGACAGGTGCTCGTGTGGCACGACCTGCTCGGGCTCTATGCGGGCCACGCGCCGAGATTCGTGAAGCAGTATGCGAACCTCGCGCCCGAGATCACCGACGCGCTCGGCCGCTTCGCCGGCGATGTGCGCAGCGGCGCCTTCCCCGAGGCCCAGCACACCTACTCGATGCCGGAGGAGGAACTCGCTCTGTTCTCAGATGGCGTAGAGCACGCCCACGGCAATCGCTAGGCCGGCCGCGATCGCGGAGGCGATCGCCACGCCCGCGAGCGACCTGCCCCAGCTCCAGCCGTGCACGGTCCGGACGCCGACGACGAGCAGGACGAGCGCCCAGGCGACGAAGGCGTAGAAGACCCAGGCGAGCGCCTCACCGGTGCCGCGTCCGTCGGCACCGCCCGTCCGGAAGAGATCCCCTCCGTAGATCGCGATGCGGATCGGCCAGTAGACGAAGAGGGCGAGCGCGACCGGCGTCGCAGCGAAGGCGAGGAGATGGCGCGCGCGGCGGAAGCTGCCGCGGCCGCCGAGCCGGCGCAGGCTCACGTGGAGCACCTTCCCGACGACGTAGTACAGGCCGAAGCCGTACAGACCCCCCGCCAGGAACGCCCAGACGGCCACCAGGGAGCCGTCGATCTCCACGTCGTCGAGCAGCCGGCCTGCGACCGTCGTCGCGAGGATGCCGGCGATGCCGCCGAGCCACACGATCGCGCCCGCGGCATCTTGTCGAGCCTCGGCGACCTCATCGGAGTCGTCGCGGATCGCCGCGAACACCGGCCGCGGGCTCTGCAGGACGAGCAGGGCGCGGAGGAACCAGGCTTTCTGGTCGGTGCGGGACTCGGCGCCCGCGACTGCGCTCAAGCCGCCGCCACCGCGGCTTTCGGCAGGACGTGCCGCAGGAACTGGCCCGTGAAGGACTCGTCGGCGTCGGCGACGTCCTCGGGCGTGCCGGTCGCGACGATCTCGCCGCCCGCCTCGCCGCCCTCGGGGCCGAGGTCGACGATCCAGTCGGCCTGCTTGATCACGTCCAGGTTGTGCTCGATGACGAGCACCGTGTTCCCCGAGTCGACCAGCCGCTGCAGCACGTCGAGCAGCTTCTCGATGTCGGCGAAATGCAATCCCGTCGTCGGCTCGTCGAGGATGTAGAGCGTTTTCCCGGTAGCGATCTTCGACAGCTCCGACGAGAGCTTGACCCGCTGCGCCTCCCCGCCGGAGAGCGTCGTCGCCGGCCGACCGAGCTTGATGTAGTCGAGGCCGACGTCGTGCAGCGTCTGCAGCCGCCGGCGCAGCTTCGGGATCTTGGCGAAGAACCGCAAGGCCTCCTCGACCGACATCTCGAGCACGTCCGCGATCGACTTCCCCTTGAAGCGCACCTCGAGCGTCTCACGGTTGTAGCGGGCGCCCTTGCACGTCTCGCACGGGACGTAGACGTCGGGCAGGAAGTGCATCTCGATCTTGATCTGGCCGTCGCCCTTGCAGGTCTCGCAGCGGCCCCCGCGGACGTTGAACGAGAAGCG
>DATDDZ010000040.1:0-3223 GCA_036523555.1 Gaiellaceae bacterium | reverse complement strand
GAGCTGCCGATCCGGCCCGACTACGTCGGCAAGAACCTTCCGACCTCCCGCGACGAGCGCATCCAGGTGCAGCTGCTCGAGGTGGACGAGGTCGACCGCGTCCTGCTCGTTCCGACACCCGAGGAGGGGCCATGACGGCCGACATCAGAGTGATGCGCGAGGATCTGCGGCCGCCCGGCCGGCCGCCCAGGCGGCACTTCATCTCGATAAGAGACGTTACGCGCGACGACGTCGAGCGCCTGCTCGCCACCGCGCGCACGTTCGAGCGGAGCCTCGAGCGAGAGGTGAAGAAGCTGCCGACGCTCAAGGGCCGGCTCGTGATCAACGTGTTCTACGAGTCCTCTACGCGCACGTCGTCGAGCTTCGAGCTCGCGGCCAAGCGCCTCTCGGCCGACACGATGTCCATCAAGTCGTCCGGCTCGTCGGTCGACAAGGGCGAGTCGCTCAAGGACACGGCGATCACGCTGGGCGCCTACGACCCGGACGTGATCGTGATCCGCCACCCGCAGATCGGCGCGCCGGAGCTCGTCGCCCGGGTCACGGAGGCTCACGTCGTCAACGCCGGTGACGGCAAGCATCAGCATCCGACGCAGGCGCTCCTCGACCTGTTCACGATGCGCGAGTCGCTCGGCCGGCTCGACGGCCTCCACGTCGCGATCGTGGGCGACGTCCTCCACTCTCGAGTGGCGCGCTCGCTGATCCAGGCCCTCACGCTCATGGGCGCTCGCGTCGTGCTGGTCGCGCCGCCGGCGCTGCTGCCGCGCGGGATCGAGGCGATGGGCTGCGAGGCAACGACTGACATCGCTGCGATCTCGTCTGCGGATGTCGTCTACGTCCTGCGGATGCAGCGGGAGCGGATGCAGGAAGGGGCGAACTACGTGCCCTCCCTGCGCGAGTACACGGCGCGCTGGGGCGTCACGCCCGAGCGGCTCCGGCCCGGACAGAAGGTCATGCACCCCGGCCCGATGAACCGGGGCGTCGAAATCGACCCGCGCGTCGCCGACCATGGCGACGCCCTCATCGAGACACAGGTGAGAGCGGGGCTGGTGACCCGCATGGCCGTCCTCTACGACCTGCTGACGAGCGGGCCGGCCGAGGTGAAGGCCGAGTCCGTGCTGGAGGTGGCGTAATGCTCTTCGGAAAAGACGGCCCGCTGGAGAACATCGTCGTGCGCGGGGCGCGCGCGGTCGACCCGGTCGAGGGCGTGGACGCAGTCCTCGACGTACGTATCGACAACGGCGTGATCGCAGCGCTCGGCACGGACCTCGATACCAACTCGCACCGCATCGTCGAGGGCTCGGGCCTTCTCCTGGCTCCTGCGTTCGTCGATCCCCACGTCCACTTGCGGACGCCGGGCCGCGAGGACGAGGAGACGATCGCGTCCGCGACTGCTGCCGCCGCGGCCGGCGGCTACTGCGCCGTCGTCGCGATGCCGAACACAGATCCCGTCGTGGACTCTGCGGCCACGCTCGGCTCGCTCGTCGAGGCGGCGCGCGCCGACGCGGTGATCCCGGTCGGCTTCCTCGCGGCGATCACGAAGGGCCAGGAGGGAACGGAGCTGACTGAGATGGGGGAGCTGGCGGACGCGGGCGCGGCCGGCTTCAGCGACGACGGCGTACCGGTCACGTCCGCGGGGCTGATGCGACGCGCGCTCCAGTACGCGTCGGTCACCGGCCGCCGACTCGCGCTCCACTGCGAGGAGCGGACCCTTTCCCACGGCGGCCACATGCACGAAGGAGAGGTGTCTGCGGAGCTCGGCTTCACGGGCTATCCGTCGGTCGCCGAGAGCCTGATGGTCGAGCGCGACCTCGGGCTGGCCGCGTACGAGCGCCAGCCGCTCCACCTTCTCCACCTCTCGGCCTGGGAGTCCGTGCAGGCCGTGCGCCGGGCTCGTGCCGAGGGCGTGGCGGTCACCGCCGAGGTCACTCCGCATCACCTCTGCCTCACCGACGAGGCAGTGCGCTCGCTCGACCCCAACCTGAAGATGAACCCGCCGCTTCGGTCGGCCTCGGACCGCACCGCGCTGATCGAAGGGCTGAAGGACGGGACGATCACCGCGATCGCCACCGACCACGCCCCGCACGCGCGCCACGAGAAAGAGGTGCCATTCGAGGCCGCGCCGTTCGGAGTGACCGGCCTCGAGACTGCGTTCTCCGCGCTCTACACCGAGCTCGTGCGGCCTGGTCTCGTCGGGCTCGAGGTTGTCCTCGAGCGGATGTCCGCGGGGGCCGCCGGCGTGTACGGGCTCGAGCTGCCGCGCATCGCCGTGGGCGCGCCGGCGAACCTCGTCCTCCTCGACCTGAACGCGAGCTACCGGGTCGGCGAGGAGAGCTTCCGCTCCCGGTCGGCGAACTCGTGGCTCCTCGGCGCGACGCTGAGCGGGAAGGTTCGCACGACGATCGCGGGTGGACGGCTCGCGCACGCCGCATGACCGGCTTCCTCGCTCTCGAGGACGGGACTGTCTTCCGAGGGGAGTCGGTCGGCGCCGAGGGGTTCGCCGTCGGCGAGGCGGTGTTCACGACCGCGATGACCGGCTACCAGGAAGTCGTCACCGACCCGAGCTTCGCCGAGCAGCTCGTCTGCTTCACGGCTCCGATGGTCGGCAACTACGGCGTCGACCAGGCACGCTCCGAGTCGGGCCGGCCGCACGCGCGCGCCGTGTTCATGCGCGAGGCGCGTGGGCCTGAGTGGACGGACTGGCTGCTCGAGCGCGGCATCGTCGCCCTCACCGGCGTCGACACGCGCAGCCTCGTTGTGAAGCTTCGCGATGCGGGCTCGATGCGCGCGGTCGCCGTTTCCGGCGAGTGCGTCGTCGACGAGGCGCTCGCTACCGCACGCTCGCTCGGTGAGATGCGCGGACGCGCGCTCGTCGCCGCCGTCTCGACGAAGGAGCCGTACATCTTCAGCGACGCGGGTACGGCGCGGGTCGCGGTCGTCGACTACGGCTGCAAGCGCTCGATCCTGCGCAGGCTTGCCCGCGCCGGCGCGGCGGTGACGGTGTATCCGCACGACGTCGACGCAGACGAGCTCGCCGGCTACGACGGCGTGCTGCTCTCGAACGGCCCCGGCGACCCCGAGCCACTCGAGGCGGAGACTGCGGTGGTGCGCGACCTCGTCGGCCGCGTGCCGGTGCTCGGGATCTGTCTCGGCCACCAGCTGCTCGGCCGCGCAACCGGTCTCACGACGTCGAAGCTGCCGTTCGGTCACCGCGGTGCGAACCATC
>DATDDZ010000039.1:0-5094 GCA_036523555.1 Gaiellaceae bacterium | reverse complement strand
GTACTCACGCGAGACGGGCAGCTCGCGCGCTGCTGAGAGCCGGGCCATGCACCGAAGAGTAAGCCGCACCTTTCTGAGTGCCGCGAGGCGGCCGCGGAGGGCGGCTCCGCCGACCGAGAGCGGTCGCCGGTCAGAAAGGTGCGGCTAGCCGATGCCGAGGAGGTCTCGAAGGCGCAGTGCGAGGTACTCGATCAGGTGCCTGAGCGCGGGCGAGGCGAGAATCGCGACGGCGATCGCGCCGAGGGCGGCGAGCGCGAAGAGGACGAGCGGCAGGATCCCCACTTGCCGGCTCGCGAGCCGCGACACGCCTTTCGCGTCGATCAGGATCTCCCCCACCTTCAGCCGGGTGACGAACGTCGACGACATCCCCGCGCGGTTTCGCTCGAGGAACTCGATCAGGTTGAAGTGCGTCCCGACGGCGACGATCAGCTCCGAGCCCTTTTCGTAGGCGAGCAGGAGCGCGAGGTCCTCGCTGATGCCGGTCGCACGAACGCTCTGGAAGGACGCTCCGAGTCGCTTTGCGCGCTCCTCGCCGGGCGCCTCTCCGTCGCGGTAGGCATGGACGAGAAGCTCCGCGCCGCAGCTGAGCGCTTCGTCGGAGACCGAGTCCATGTCTCCGACGATCACGTCCGGGGTGTAGCCGGCCTCAAGCAACGCGTCCGCGCCCCCGTCTACCGCGATCAGCACCGGCTTGAAGTCGCGGACATACGGCTTGACCATCCGCAGGTCGCGCTTGTAGCCGGGGCCGCGCGCGACCACGAGCGCGTGGCGCTCACGAAATCGAGTGACGAGGGGAGGGAAGTCGATGCCCTCGGAAAGGAGCCTGCCCTCCTCCCGCAGGTACCGCATGGTGTTCTCGGCAAAGGCCTCGAGCGCCTCGGTGACGCGCCCTCGCTGCTCTGCGAGCGTGCGCTCTAGCTCCGGCTCGTCGAACACATGCCCCGATGCGACCTGCGTACCGTTCCGGTACAGGCCGGCGCCGCGAACGGTCAACAGCTCGCCCTCGCTGATCTTCTCGAACAGATCCGCGCCGGTGACGTCGATCAGCCGCACGCCCCCACGGACGAGAGCGAGTGGGCCCGGGTTCGGGAATCGGCCGGACTGCGACGGCGCGACGTTGACCACGACGCGCACGCCCGACTCGAGCAGCTCCTCGGCCGAGACCCGGTCGAGGTCGGTGTGGTCGATGATCGCGATGTCGTCCGCCGACAGCCGCTTGACGAGATGCTTGGTGAGGCGGTCGAGCTTGGCCGGCCCGGTGAGCTCGATGAAGCTCATCGCGACACGCTCGAGAGAAACTCCGCGCCGCCGAGCATGCGCCGCAGCTCGTCCCGCCTGTCGGCGTCTCCGAGGACGGTGATCCTCGTGTGCGTCGGGTCGCCCGGGATCTTCTCGACGCGGAAGTGGCGGTCGGCGACGCTCGCGATCTGCGGCAGGTGGGTGATGGTGATCACCTGGGCGCGCTCGGCGAGGCGGCCGAGCGTCTCGGCGACGCGGTGAGCGGTCTCGCCGCCGATGCCGGCGTCGATCTCGTCGAAGACCATCGTCTCGCCGCCCGCGACGGCCGCGATCGCGAGCGCGATCCGCGAGAGCTCGCCGCCGGACGCCGTCTCGGCGACAGGCGCGAGGGGCAGGCCTCGGTTGAGCCGGGCGAGGAAGGTAACGCCGTCGGCCCCGGTTGGCCCGGGCTCACGCCCGGCGAGATCTGCGACGAACTCCCCTTCGCCGAGGCCGATCCCGGCGAGCTCGGCCGTCACGCCGGCGGCGAAGCGTGGGCCGGCCTCGTTCCGTGCGGCGCTGAGCGCCGAGGCGAGACCAGTGACCCGCTCTTCGGCCGCTGCCAGCGCGGCCGCCGACGCCTCGGCGGGATCGAAGCCGCGGTCGATCGCCTCGAGCTCCGCCCGCGCCTCGGAGGCCCGCGCGAGGAGCTCCTCGTAGGTCTGGGCGCGATGACGCCGTCTGGCGTCGGCGATCCGGTCCAGCTCCGCCTCGACCTGCTCGAGCCTGCCGGGCTCCGACTCGAGGGTCGCCAGGAAACCGCGCAGCTCCGCGGCCGTCTCGCGAAGGCGAAGCTCGATGTCTCTGAGCTCGTCACCGGCTCGCTGGAGCTCAGGGGCAAGCTGTTCCAGCGGAGCGATCGCCCGCTCCGCGGAGGCAGCAAGGCCGGCCGCCCCCTCGCCCTCGTCGGGCGCAAGCGACTCGGCGGCCGCATTCGCGCCCTCTCCCAGCTCCGTCACGTGACGGAGCCGCTCGCGCTCGGCACGCGCGCTCTCCTCGCTGTCCGGCTCGAGGCCGGCGGTGTCCTCCACGAGCGCCCGGAGCTCGGCGAGCCGTGCTTCCGCCGATGCGGCGTGCCCCTGCAGCTCCTCGTGCCGCCGGCGGGCGGCGACGAGCTCGCGCCAGGCGAGGCGCGCCTCCGCCCGTCGCCGAGCCTGGTCGTCGCCGACGTACGCGTCGAGGACGTCGAGCTGGTAGGCCGGGCGAGCGAGCCGCCGCTGCTCGAACTGGCCCGACATGGCAATCAGGCGCTCGCCAGCCGCGGCCAGATCCTCGCGCGCGACCCCACGTCCCCAGGCGTACGCCCGTGTGCGTCCGTCCGGGAAGACCCGGCGAGCCGCGATGAGGCCCGGCTCGTCCTCCGGTCGGAGCTCGGCCAGCGAGCCCAGCTCGTCCTCCTCGAGCAGGCCGGCCGGCAGGTCGAGCTCCGCCTCGACGTACGCCTCGGCCGACTCGGGCCCGATGTAGCCCGAGTCGCCCTTCGCCCCGAGGAGCAGGCCGATCGCCTGCGCGAGGATCGTCTTCCCCGCGCCGGTCTCCCCTGTGATCGCGTTGAGCCCGGGCGCGAACGCCAGCTCGGCGTCGGCGATCAGGACGAGGTTCTGGATGCGCAGGCGGCGGAGCATGCTCGCCGAGATGGTAAGCGGCCGGCCCCGCGGGCACCATCGTCCGCTTCGTCCACCGGCGTCAGGAGGCGAAAGTCTCGCGGTACCGCTTGAAGAAGGTGCCTTCCGGCAATGTCGCCAGAAGGCTCCGCTGCTCCCCGAGGCGGATGACGATCGGCTCGTGACCGGCCTCGGCGATGTCGTGGCCGTCGACGAGGACGCTCACGTCCACGTCCGCCGTCCGGTTCCTGATCTCGAGCTCGAGTCCGCGCGGCACGACCATCGGACGCGCATGGAGCGAGTGCGGCGCGATGAACGTCACGGCCATCGCGTCGAGACCGCGGACGAGCACCGGCCCGCCATTGGAGAGGTTGTACGCCGTCGATCCGGACGGCGTGGAGCAGATCATCCCGTCGCACGGCTGGCTGCCGAGATCCTCGCCACCGAGCGACCAGCCGAGCTCGACCATCCGTCCTCGCGCCGCGCTGAGGGCGACCACGTCGTTCACCGCGTGCGCGCGGGTGTCGCCGACGGCGACGTCGAGCGTCGCGAGCTCGTCGACGCGGTAGTCGCCCGAGAACACACGCGCGAGCCCCGACTCGAGCTCGTCCGGCTGGATAGAGGCCAGGAAGCCGACGCGGCCGAAGTTGACGCCGATGACGGGCACGGCGGTAGCGAGGAACCGCTGCAGCGCGCGGAGCATCGTCCCGTCGCCGCCGAGGACGACGGCGAGGTCGGCGCTCGCCAGGTCGGGCTCGGGCCGGCCGACTCCGTGCTTGGCCACCTCCTCGTCCGGCATCAGGAGCTCGACGCCCGCGTCGCGGGCCACCTGCTCGAGCCGGGCCAAAGCGGGCCCGATCGTTCCCGGCTTGCCGTGCGTTATGACCGCGACGCGGCCGACCGCTTCAGGGGACCGCGGCGGCGATCCGGGCATCGATGTCGTCGGGGAGCCGCGCTCGTTCACGATGGACGAGATGGAGGAAGACTTCCCGGTTCCCTTTCGGGCCGGGCAACCCGGAGTCTACGGCCCCCGCGGCCTCGCCCTGCCACGCGAGCGCCGCATCCGCGATGCCACGCACGACCGCGCGGCGGACCGCTCGGTCACGCACGACGCCGCCTTTCGCCTCGGCACGCCCGGCTTCGAACTGCGGCTTGACGAGGACGACGGCCTCCCAGCCCGGCCGCGCGAGCGCGAGCGCCGGCGGGAGCACGAGCCTGAGGCTGATGAACGACACGTCGCAGACGACGAGGTCCGGGGCGAACGGCAGCTCCTGCAGATGGCGTGCGTTCGTCCGCTCGAGGACGGTGACGCGCTCGTCGCCGCGCACACGCTCGTGGAGCTGGCCGTAGCCGACGTCCACCGCAGCGACACGCGCGGCGCCGCGCTGCAGCAGCACATCGGTGAAGCCGCCGGTCGACGCTCCGACGTCGAGGCAGTCGCGCCCGGCGGGGTCGACGCCGAACTCGTCCAGGGCGTGCGCGAGCTTCTCGCCGCCCCGGGAGACGTACGGCGGCGGTGCGTCGACCTGGAGCTCGACCGCGTCGTCGACCTGGGTCCCCGGCTTGAGGTAGCCGGGAACGCGGCCTGCGAGGACAAGGGCCTGCGCCTGCGCCCTGCTCTCGGCGAGGCCGCGCTCGACGAGCAGCGCGTCGAGCCGCCGCTTCACGCTCAGGTCGTCCGCGTCGCGAGGCCCGAGACGATGTCCTCGAGCGTCGACGTGTCGGCCGCGACGTCGTGGAGCCGGGCGTGGGCTCGGGCTGCCGCCTCATCGGCGAGAGCGCGCGCGCCTTCCTCTCCGTGAGCGAGCACGTAGCCGTCGCCGTCGAGGATGTCGTCGACGATCTGGAACAGGAGCCCCAGCTCGTCTCCGAACGCGCGCCAGGGAGATTGGTCGCGCTCGGACACCCCAGCGACCCAGAGCGCCAGGCCGACGGCCGCGGAGAACAAGCAGCCCGTCTTCAGCCTGTGCAGCGTCTCCTCGTCGGGAGCCGAGCCGGTGATGTCGAGATACTGCCCGCCGATCATCCCGAGCGTCGCCTGGGCGAGCTCGCGCCCGGCGTGGGGAAACGGGTACGAGAGCGCGAGTCGAAACGCCTCGGCGAGCAGCGCGTCCCCGGCAAGCACCGCGACGGCCTCGCCGTGCTGCGCCCAGACCGACGGCCGGCCCCGCCGCTCAGAGTCGTTGTCGAGCGACGGGAGGTCGTCGTGCAC
>DATDDZ010000038.1:0-1743 GCA_036523555.1 Gaiellaceae bacterium | reverse complement strand
CCGAACGGGACGACGCCCGGAATCCGACGGCCGGTGCGGACGATGACCCGGCCGCCGATGTCCTCGCGGAGGATGCGGTTCGGCGAGCCGACGTCGTCGCGTCCCTCGGGCGTGACGGTCGCAGCCTTGAGGCCGAGGCCGAAGCGCAGGACGGCCTTCGCAGCGTCGTGGACTACGTCGTTCTTCGTCGAGCGCCGTGACTCGAGCGAGAGGTCGAAGCGGGGAAAGTCGAGCTCGAGGCCTGTGACGTCGGGCGCGAGCACCCGTAGCGCTTCTTCGAGGAGCTCCTGGCCCGTCTCGTCCCCTTCCAGCACGACGATCGTTTTGATCTCCACGCCCGCGGACACTAGCGATGGACATGTCGCGGACAAACGGTTGGAGCAGAGAGGGCTCGCGTGGGCGGTTTCGCTAGCTCGACGCGTCCGGAACCGGATCACGGACGAGGTCAAGCTCGATCGAATCCGCGCGCTCGCGATTCCTCGGGCGTGGAAAAGCGTCTGGATTTCGCCGAGAGCCGCCTCGAAGCTTCAGGCGACAGCTGTCGATTCGGTGGGCCGGAAGCAGTACCTGTACCACTCGGCATACCGTGACCCCCGGGCTCGACTCGGAGGAGCAAGCGTTGCTAAGCCTCCTCCGTTCCTGGCGAATTAAGCAGGCACGTCTCGCGGCCTAGATTTACCGGCGCTTTGGGTTAAGCTATTTCCTCGTAATTCGGCTATCTCGAGGAGGAAAAGCGGTGGCAAGAGTAACGAGGCTAGTCTGCGACAATTGCGGCGCGGAAGTCGACGAGGCGAAGGGCGCGGTCATGCGTATCAATTTCACGGATGCCCGGCGCGGGTCGAAGCAGGCCGATCTCTGTGACGCGTGTGCCGGCAAGATGCCCGGCCAGGCTGTGGCCCGTCGCGGCCGGCGTCCCAAGGCCGCCGCTGCGTAGGACGTAGCCCGATCCGCACGGCTTTCGCGCGCCCAGGGGTCGTCTGAGCGCCCGAGTAGCATGGGCGGGTTGGGTCTGAACCTCATCACCGGCCCGGCCAACGCCGGGAAGGTGGCGCTCCTGCTGCGCCGGTATCTCGAAGCGCTCCCGGAGGAGCCGTATCTGATCGTGCCGAACCGATCGGACGTCGAACGGGTCGAGCGCGACCTGCTCGCCGTGCAACCGGGCCTCTTCGCGGGCTCGATCGGGACGTTCGACGACCTCTTCGGCGTTCTCGCGGAGCGCGGCTCCGATGTTCGTCCCGTCGCGACCGACGCCCAGCGTGCCCTCGTCGTCCGCCGCGCGCTCGCCGGCCGCTCCCTGAACGGGCTAGGCCGGTCGGCGCGGTTCGGCGGGTTCGCAGACGCGCTGCTGGCCGTCGTCTCCGAGCTCGAGGCCGGGCTCCTCGATCCCGACCAGCTCGACGGAGAGCTCGGAGGCCTCTACGCCGCCTACCGCGCCGAGCTCGATCGCGTCGGGCTCTGGGATCGCGACCTCCTGCGGCGCCGCGCTGCGGAGCGCATCGGCGGCGAGCTCGACGCCTGGAGCGGCGAGCCGGTGTTCGCGTACGGGTTCGAGGACCTGACGGCTGCCGAATGGGCGCTGCTCGAGGCTCTCGCCGGGCGCGCTGAGGTCACCGTCTCCATGCCCTACGAGCCCGGCCGCCCCGTCTTCGCCTCCCTGCGACGGACGATGGACGACCTGTCGGCCCTGGCGGACGGCCGCATCGAGGAGCTGCCGCCCCGGCACGACCGGATCGCCGAGCCCGC
>DATDDZ010000037.1:0-6364 GCA_036523555.1 Gaiellaceae bacterium | reverse complement strand
CCTGCCTGCTGGAACTCCGCGAGCCGGTCGAGCACACAGGCGAACCCGAGGTGGATGTCCGGTGCGGTCGGATCGATGCCGAGCTTGACGCGCAGTGGACGGCCGAGCTTCAGCTTCCGCTCGAGCTCACCTTCTGGCAGGACGTCGACCGCGTGGCGCGTGAGATCAGCGATGCCCACGGGCGCGAGTCTAGTGCGCTGTCTTCGACAGGTTTTCGATCTCGATCGGCTCGAAGCCGTCCGCGGGCTCGAAGCCGAACACCTGCGCGAGGAAGGAGAGGTGCGCCTCGAGCGCGCGCTTGACGTTCTCCGCTTTGCGAAAGCCGTGACCCTCACCCTCGAACGCGAGGTACGCATAGGGAATGCCACGACGTTCGAGCGCTTCGACGATCACCTCGGCCTGAGCCGGTGGAACGACCTTGTCGTCGAGCCCCTGGAGCAGCAGCAGAGGGCGCGAGATCGAGTCGGCGTGAGTGATCGGGGAGCGATCGCGATAGAGCTCCATCGCCTCCGGCCAGGGACCGACGAGATACGCGTCGTATTGAGATTCGAACTTGTGGGTCTCGCCGTGGAAGCTGACGAGATCGGCGACGCCGAAGTACGAGGCCCCGGCAGCGAACTCGTCGCGGAGCGCCAGTGCCAGCAGAGTTGTGTAGCCGCCCGCGCTGCCGCCGGTGATCTCGACGCGCGCCTGATCCACGTCCCCCCGCTCGCTCAGGAACCGGGCGGCGGCAGCGCTGTCCTCCACGTCGACGACGCCCCACTGCCCACGCAGACGATCCCGATACTTCCGTCCGTAGCCGGTGCTCCCGCCGTAATTGAGGTCGACGACGGCGATCCCGCGGCTCGTGAACGCCTGGATGTCGAGGTCGAGCGCCGAGGAGACGTTCGATGTCGGCCCGCCGTGGACGGACACGATCAGGGGCGGCAGCTCGCCCGGTGGGCCGGCGAAGTCGGGATTCCTCGGCGGGTAGTAGAACCCGTGAGACGGCAGATCGTCGGCGCCGGGGAACACGATCGGCTCCGCGACGGACAGGTACCGCTCGTCGAGCTCGAGGTCGGTCGAGCGCTTGATCACCGTCTGCGTGCCGGACGCCAGGTCGAGCTTGACGATCTCGACCGGAGTCGTCGGTGAGGCGGCGGGGAACGCGACGAGCATCCCCGCGCTTCGGAGTGACGGCGAGAAGAAGCTGCTGTACGGGAGGTCGACGTGCTCGAGCCGGCCGCTCTCCGGATCGAGCACCTCCAAGCCGTCGACGGCATCGCGGGTGAAGACGCACGCGATCCTCCCGTCGGCGAGGAATGCGTAGCGCGTGAGGTCGAAGACCCACTGCGGGAAGCCCAGCTCCGCCCGCTCGGAGGTCAGCGCGCGCACCTCTCCGTCGCGCTCGGCGTAGAGGTTCGACCAGCCGGTCCGATCGGAGACGAAGTGCAGGAGCCCGGAGGGGCTCCACTCCGGCTGGAAGATCGATTCCTCGTCCGATCCGGCGACGAGCCGGTCGCCGGTCAGCGATCCGTCAGGGGCGAGGTCCGCCACGAGCAGCTCCGTGCCTTCGAAGGGCACGCGCGGGTGATCCCAGGCGAGGAACGCGATCCGTGTGCCGTCTGGGCTCGGCCTCGGCGCCGCATAGAAGTCATGGCCGGCGGCGACGACACGTGGTTCGGCCGAGCCGTCGGTCGGAATGACGACGAGCTCGTTGGCGGGCTCTCCGTTGCCGTGGGATTCCCGAACGCAGACGATCAGGCGGCCTTCGGCGAACACACGTCCATCCGCATAGCGCAGCGCGTGCGGGGCGTTCGGCTCAGGCGTGATCGAGCGCGGTTGCTCCCCAGGGGCGTCGATCCGGTAGAGGCGGCTGTCGTCGAAGCTCGAGCAGAAGACGGTGCGGCCGTCCCGGAACCAGGCACCGCCGCCGTACTCGTGCACGCGTGTCCGCACGTTGAAGCCGGCCGGGACGACGTCGACCGCCGCGCCGTCGTGAGGCTCGAGCACGAGCGCTGTCCGTCCCTGCTCCTCTGGGCGGCTCTCCGTCCAGTAGATCCCCTCGTCGCTGACGTCGAGCCAGCCGAAGGAGACCGAGCCTTCGCTCGCGACGAGATCGGTCGTGATCGGAGAGCGCCAGGACCCGTAAGGGGCAGTGGTTGCCACGGCCGCCAACGTACAACAACTGCTCAGAGGACGTAGGTGACGAGCCCCTGGGCGCCGAGCGCGTACCAGATCCCGAACACGAGGCTCGCGCCGCCGATCATGGGTGCGACGCGGTGGAACGACCTTTGCACCGGGGCCGAGCCGAGGGCCGCGCCCCAACCTGTCGAGAGGACCGCCATCGAGAGCGCGGCGAAGCCGGCGAAGAGCGCGAGCGCGACCACCGCGAGGAGCTTGCTGTGGATCGACGCCAGCAGGAGAAGCCCCACTCCTGCCGTTCCGCCCACTCCGTGGACGACCCCGATCACGTAAGCCTGTCCACGCGTCCTCGTCTTCGGGTGACGATGCGTGCAGCCTTCCGGGCTGCCCGTGACCGCGCGGAACGCACCGCGCCGCCACCGCGTGAGCAGGAGAAGCGCGAGCGTGACGATGAGGAGGCCGACGCTCGTCTCCGCCCAGCTCTGTACCGGCGCCGGGAGGTAGGAGCTGTAGAGGACGACCGGCACGCCGAACACGATGAGCGAGGTCGCATGCCCTGCGCCCCACGCGAGCCCGAGGCGGGCGGCGCTCCGTGCCGCATGCTCCCGGCCCGACGCCGCAAGCGTCGAGACCGCGGCGAGATGATCCGGGTCGCTCGCGTGTCGAAGTCCGAGCACGATCGCCACGACCACGACGATCGCGGTCGTCGTCCCGTCGGAGTAGCCGGCGACGGCCTGGTCGAGGCCGAACATGGGTCACCGCACCTTCGGAATGGAGTGGACGGTCATAGCAAGACCGGCTGCGACGATCACGAGGGCGCTGACGGCCGGGAGGACCGAGAGCAGCCGTCCGTCGAAGCTGTGCTTGCGGAACGCACCGCGTGCGAGCACGGCGACGAGCCCGATCCCCGTGATCGTCAGTGCGAGGCCTGCGCTGAACGCAACGATGAGCAGGAGACCGAAGGCGATCCGGTGGAGCGAGATCGCCGCCAGCAGGACGACGAGCGCGGAGGGACACGGCAAGAGCCCGCCGGAGATGCCGACGGCGATCAACGAGCGGCGGCTGAGGCTCTCACTGCGCCGGGGATGGTGGTGGTCGTGGCCGTGCGCATGGGCTTCGCGGTGCAGCCACCGGCTGCGTAGCACCGAGACGCCGATCGCGACGACGAGCACTCCCGAGGCGAGGTTGAGCCATGGATAGAGGTCGCTCGGCACGATGAAGCGCGACAGGAGCAGCGTCACGAGCCCGAGGGCGAAGACGCCGATCGTGTGCGTGACGGTCACGATCAGGCCGAGCAGCGCCGCGTGCCGCGGCGTGCCTCGCTGACCGACGAGGTACGCGGTCACGATGGTCTTCCCGTGACCGGGCGAGAGCGCGTGCGCCATCCCCCAGAACAGGGCGGCGCCGACCGAGGCGAGCACGACCCAGGCCCCGAGGCCGCGACGGTTGACGAGCGAGGCGAACGACGAGTCCGCGATCCGGTCGGGCGCGCGCGCCGCCGGCCCGCGCGTCACATGCGGACGCGTCACGGTGACCTTCCCCGGGATCAGTCTCGCCCGGACAGCGGTTACGTCCATCGGGCTCGAGAGCAGGTCACGCGGATAGGCGCGCAGCTCCCGGCTCCTGCTCGGAGCCTGGCCGACGACGATCTCCTTCCAGCCGATGCGTCCGGCGTAGTTCGTGTCCCGATAGTCGACGCCGGCGGGGCCCTCGAGCTTCGGGCCTCGGAGGATGACCTCGAGCCGGGTCGTCTTCAGACCGCCGGCGCCCGGCGGATGGACGAGCGAGGTCTCGACCGGAACGAGACGCGCCTCGCTCCCGTCGACGGCCAGGTGCGCCCCGCGGGCGATCCGTCTCGCGTACGAGCGCACGTCGATACGCCCGGCCTGAAACGTCGGGATCTCGGCAAGGTCGAGGACGTAGTGGACGTAGACGCGCGGGCCGGCGGCCTCGACGCGGCTGAACCGGTTGATCGTGAAGTTCCCGAGCGGGTGCGCCGCCGCGACCGCAGGGACGACGAGAGCCGCGAGCACACCGAGAAGCAGCACGAACCGCTTCACGAAACGTGCCGCCTCGCCACGGGCGCCCACAGGAGCGAGAAGCGCGGGTTCAGGGCGAGTGCTCGCCGGAACCACACCCGGGCCGCCGCGGGCCGGCCGAGGCAGCGCTCGATCATCCCGCGGTGGAAGAACTTCGACGCGTCCTGCGTTCCGAGCCGGAGGGCTCGCGTCGAGTAGCTGAGCGCCTCACCGCAGCGGCCGTTCCGCATGAGCGCCCAGGAGAGGACGTCGTCGCCGTCGATCGAGGGGCGATCGGCGCGTGCCGCTCGGGCAAGCGCCAGTGCGCGCCGGAGGCGCACGCCGTGGTCGACGTCGAAGAGCGCCGTCTCCAGGTCCGTCTTGACGCCGTTCGCACGCAGCAGGCGCTCGATCGCGCCGATGAGCGCGTACTGTCGCCGCGCTGCCGCCACGTCGCCCGCAGACCGCCGGAGGTCGCCGAGCGTGCCGACGAACTGCGGGAGCGGGATCGAGTCGACCGCGCGCTGCTCGAGCGCGATCGCACGCCGGACCTGACCTCTCGCAGCTTCGACGAGCGAGAGCGCATCGAGCGCGTAGACATAACCGGGACGGATCGCGAGCGCGGCGCGGTACTCACGCGCGGCCGACGCGGTGCGTCCGCGCGACCAGTACAGCTTCCCGAGCTGGGTGTGCGACCACGCGAGGGCCTCGGGCTCGCCGACGGCGGCGCTCACCGCTAGGCGCATCGCCCTAGCCGACCCGGTCCAATTCCCGAGCAGCTCGCGGGCGTAGGACACCCGGGCGTAGGACGACACGCTCGGCTTCAGCGACACCATCCGGTCGAAGGCGGCGAAGGCCTGCTCGTATCGGCCGAGCTCGAGCAGCGCGTCGCCGACGATTCCGTAGCCGCGCGCGGTGGACCGGGAAAGCGCGACCGCGCGTCGCCCGAGGGCGAGAGCGTCGCGAAAACGGTGGCGCGAGAGGGCGAGCGAGCCGAGGCCGCTCGTCGCGAGTAGGTCGTCCGGCGAGAAGTGCAACGCCCGACGCAACACGCCGTCGGCCTTCGGGTAGTAGGAGGGGTCGCCTGTCTCGCGGGCTTGCTGCTCGTAGGCGAGTCCCAGGAGGGCGAGCCCTTTCGGATCTGCGGGACGCTCGCGGACCTGCTGCTGCAGCCGAGGTAGCAGAGCGGCGTCCGAAGGACCGTCCACGCGGGAGGCGAGCGGAGCCCCGCTCGCCTCCCGCGCGACCGGCGGGGAGCCGCGCAGAGCGCCGCCGAGCAGGAGGGCGGCGGCGGTCAAGACCGCCGCCGTTCCTCCGATGATGAGCCGGCGGGCAGTCACTACGGCTTCTGCTCGCCCTTCGTGTTGTCGAAGCCGCTGAACGGGTCGGCCTGGTACGGGAACGACGCCGTGTACGGGACGTCGTTCGCGTTGACGCCGTCTCCGAGCGGCAGGCTGTGCCCGATCAGGGCTCCGCCGACAGCGCGCTCCGCGATGTCGATGACGTCGTCCTCGAGCCGCCTGCCGTTCGGCCAACCGGCGAGATCTCCGCCGAGCACGCCGAGCCGGTTCCCCTGGCCGACCGCCGCCGTCGGGGCGATCGCGAGGTTCAGCCGGAGCTCGTCGGCGAGCGTGCTGCCGGTGAAGTTCAGGTTCGGCTGCTTGAGGCCGGTGAGCAGAACCGACACGAGATCCGCGCGGTTCGTCTCCTGGAACGGACCGAACTGTGGGTACAGCTGGTTGAGCAGCTTCGCCAGGATCGGGCTGGAGTAGTACTGCTCGAACTGCTTGTCCTTGTCCGGCGTCGACGCGTTCCACTTGTCCTTGAGCTGCGTCGGGATGAGCAGCTCGTTGATCAACGGGTTCCCGAGCCGCGACACCTGCCGCCACTCGGTCTCCTTCTTGAGGAACTTCCGCCCTCGCCACTTCGCCAGTGAGACGCTGACGACCGGCCGCTCCGACGCCGCCCAGATACCGACGACGTGATTCGAGCCGTTGTCGAGCCGCGAGAGAGGCACCTGCAGCTCGATCGAGTGGACGGCGTACCCGGCGAAGAAGTCTTTCCCGCCGCCGGTCGCACCGGTGCCGCTGCGAATTGCAACCAGGTCGAACGCTGCGCCGATGTCACCGAAGAAGCCGTCGTCCCGCTGGCCTGCGAAGACCTTCGACCCGTCGCTGAGGTCGTGGACGCCGGCCGTCGCGAGCGAGTGGTAGTTCGGCGTC
>DATDDZ010000036.1:0-2906 GCA_036523555.1 Gaiellaceae bacterium | reverse complement strand
TTTCCGGGCGCGCTCCGCCACGTTGCGGAGTGGCTCGGGAAGGGCTGCGATGTAATCGTCAACGGTCGCATACTTCGCCACGGCAAGAGCATTGCACGCCGACCCGTCCGTAGTAGATCGTCGTCGGCGATGACCCTCGTTTATGAGGGATCGCTCTCCTTCGTAACGTCCGCTTGTGAGCTAACCGCCCCTGCGGACGCGAAGTTAGCCGACCATCAAGAGCGTCGGATCCACCGCGACGTTCCCGTATCGAAGCTCGAAGTGCAGATGCGTTCCGGTGCACCAGCCCGTGCAGCCGGCGACGCCGATCAGCTCACCGGGCCGGACCAGGTCGCCGACGTGAGCGAGCGGCTGCGAGAGATGCGCGTACAGCGCCGAGTACCCCGCCCGCAGCTCGACGATCACGACGTTGCCGTAGCCGTCGTAGCCTGGGACGTACCCCACCTGCGTGACCACACCCGCCGCAGCGGCGCGCACGTCGAGCGAGCGGAGAATCCCGATGTCGAGGCCCGGGTGCCAGCGCGAGCCGTCGCGTCCGAACGGAGACGTGATCGTGCCCTCTGCCGGCCAGTCCAGCGACAGCTGCCAGCCGGCGTTCGTCTGCGCCGCGGCCGTTCCGGGAAAGAGAAACGCCGCTATCGCGGCGCACAGTGCCCACCTCATGAGGCGGCCAGCCTAGCAGCAGGCCGGAATCAGAAGATCTCGGGGCACCAGGGATGGCGGTCCCAGCGGAAGAGTGAATCCGCTCGGTTCACAGCGCCTTCCCTAAGCTCGTCGACTCGTCCGGACCGATGGAGCTGCGCGAACGAGATGCCGCCGAGGAGCGCGGAGCCGAGCGACTCCACCGGCACAGCCAGGTCTGCGGCGGCGTCGGTCTGGGCCGCCACGCCGCCCTCGAGCTTCCAGCGGCCGGTATTCCACGGGCAGAAGTCGTCGGCAACCTCGAAGACGATCGCACCGTCTTCTGCGTATGTCCTCCCGGAGAGAGCCGCACCGACGTCGACGAGACGTACCCAGATCCCGTCACCCACCCGGTAGCGCATCCTGCGCGGAGACGCGAGCAGGAGGAAGAGCGGATGGTCGGGAGGAAGCAGCGAAGTCTTGAAGGTCGCCACCAGGTCGACCGCGAGCAGGTAGGTCCAGAGCTCGCGGTGGGCCTCGGGCGTTTCCCCGAGAGCCTCGACGATGCGCAGCTCGGCGGAGGAAGCCCCGTCGGTGAAGCCCGGCTTGTGCCGGTACGAGGCGTACCCCTCGACCGTCCCCCCTTGCTCGAAGACCACCCACCGCTTCGGGCCGGCACCCTCACGCCGCTCTTCGGGATCGGCGACCTGGCGGTTCTCCCACCACATCGGGTTGCGGGAGAACATGCCGGGCCACTGCGCCCGCACGCGGTCGTAGACCGGTGGCACCGTCTCGAGCGCTTCGTCCGGTTCGACGAGCCGCACATCCCCCTGGGGCTCGAAAGAGTCGGCGAAAGCGGTGTGCTCACGCCGAAGCGTGATCTCGCCGCAGAACGAGGCCATGCCGTAGCCGAAGCGGCCGTAGATCGCCTCCTCCGACGCCCAGAGAGCGGCCAGTGGCTCTCCGCGCTCGTGCGCAGCATCGAGGTGGGCGCGCATCAGGGAGCGCAGTACGCCGCGCCGTCGATGCGTCGGGAACACGCCGACGACGGTGGTCCCCGCGGTCGGCAGCGTGCCGCCCGGAACGGTGAGATCGAACGCAAACGCGCCGGCCCCGCCGACGACGGTGCCGTCCGCCCAGGCGCCGTGCATCCGTTCGAACGTCATCTGGTCGGCGAAGCGCTGCATGCGCTCGTCGCTCGGCGTCATGCCGAAGTACTGTCCGATCGCGAAAATGGCCGCTGTGAACTCGTCGAGGTCTTCGACCGGTCTGACCTCCAACGCCATCAGAAGTCGTCGGGACAGTAGGGCCGGCGCGAGACGCGAAAGAGCGCCGACGCGCGATCGAGCGCGCCGCTCTTCAGCTCGCGCACGCGCTCGGCGGCGGCGAGTTGGTGGAAGTCGAACGCGCCGAGATATGCCGACGCGAGATCGGCGCAGGCGAGCTCGAGCTCGGCAGCGGCGTCCGTCCGCTCGATCTCCGCGCCGACACGCCAGCGGCCGGCGTTCCACGGACAGAACTCGTCTCTCACATCGAGGATGACGGAGTCGTCAGCTGCATACGCTCGACCGGCGAGCGCGGCTTCGAGGTCGACGAAGCGCAGCCACAGGCCCTCGAAGACCTTCAGCTGCAGGCTGCGCGGATCCTCGACCATGAGGAAGAGCGGAGACCCAGGGTCGTGGGGGCCCCGAACACGTGTGATCAGGTCGATCCCGAAGAGGTAGCGCCAGATCTCACGGGTCGCCGCCGTCGAGCTCGCCACAACCTCGACGACGCGGACGTAGCTCTTCGAGAATCCATCCTCCCAGTCCATCTTGATGCGGTAGATCGCGTACGCAACCGGCTCGTCGTCGAGCTCGATCACCGCCGTGTACTTCGGGCTCGACCCGTGCCGCCAGTGCTCCGGGTCCGCGAGCCGGTAGTTCTCCCACCAGGCGTCCGTTCTTGCCAGGAAGCCGGGCACGTCCCGCCTGACCCGCTCGTGGACGCGTGAGCAGAGCCCGCGTGCCTCCTCACCGTCGACGATCCTCGCCGCGCCGATCGGGCCTGGATCGTCGCGGAAGGAGAAGCGCGCGCGGTCGGCGTTCAGGCTGAAGTCCGGAGCTGCCATCCCGTAGCCGAACCGGCCGTAGATCGCGGCCTCGGACGCCCAGAGGATCGCGAGCGGCTCGCCGCGCTCACGGAGGTCGTCGAGCTGGTGGCGCATCAGGCGCGTGAGGACTCCGCGCCGGCGGTGGCTCGGGAGGACTGCGACCCAGGTCACTCCGCCCGCATCGAGCTCGCCG
>DATDDZ010000035.1:0-2278 GCA_036523555.1 Gaiellaceae bacterium | reverse complement strand
CTGCACGAGAACCTTTGCGACCGGCCCACTGCCCGAAGAGCTCGCCCGCGCGTACGAGGTCGTCCGCGAGGCGCAGGCGGCCGGCCTGGCCGCCGTCCGCGCGGGTGCGGACAGCAAAGCGGTCGACGGTGTCGCGCGTAGCGTCATCGTGGACGCGGACCTCGGCGACGCGTTCGGCCACGGGCTCGGCCACGGCGTCGGCCTCGACATCCACGAGGCCCCCTGGCTGAATCCGGAATGGCCGAGCACGCTTTCCGTCGGTAACGTCGTCACCGTCGAGCCGGGCGTCTACCTCTCCGGCCTCGGCGGCATCCGGATCGAGGACCTCGTCGTCGTCACCGACGGCGAGCCCGAGGTGCTGACCACCTTCCCCAAGGAGCTCGTGACGGTCGGATAGGCTGAAACCGTGGCCGAGACCGTCAACACGAACCAGTTCAAGAACGGCATGCACATCGAGCTCGACGGCGGTGTGTGGCGCATCGTCGAGTTCCAGCACGTGAAGCCCGGCAAAGGCGGCGCATTCGTCCGTACGAAGCTGAAGGGGCTCGACGGCGGCGCCGTCGTCGACAGGACGTTCCGCGCCGGGGAGAAGTTCACGCGCATCCGCACCGAGACGAAAGACATGCAGTACCTCTACGACGCCGGCGACGAGGTCGTGTTCATGGATCAGGACACGTACGAGCAGACGTCTCTGCCGCGGGCGACCGTCGAAGACGCGCTCGCATTCATGCTCCCGTCGAGCTCCGTGCAGATGATGGTCGTCAACGGGAGCCCTTCGGGCGTGCAGTTGCCCGCGTCGGTCGAGCTCGCGGTCACCGAGACCGAGCCGGGAGTGAAGGGGGACACGGTCTCGAACGTGACGAAGCCGGCGACGCTCGAGACCGGCGCCGTCGTCCAGGTGCCGCTGTTCGTGAACACGGGCGACCGCATCAAGGTCGACCCGCGCGAGAAGCGCTACATCAGCAGGGCCTAGCTCAGCGCGCGCTCGAGCGCCGCACCGCCGTCGTGCAGGACCGGCTCGCCGTGTGAGACGAGCACGAGCTCGACGGGTAGCGCGCCGAGGCGTTCCCGCAGCATCGGCTTGAGCTCGTCCTCGGCCCACTCGCGCTCCGCCTTCGGAAACCAGGCGATCGGCAGCTCGACGCCGCCGTCGGCCCCGACGAGGAGGTCACCGGCGACGAGCGCGCGATGGGTCTCGAGGAAGAACATCGCCTCGACCCAGTCGCTGCCCTGCACGATCTCGGCGTGCACACCGGTGGGGAGATCGCCCTTCTCCTCCGGGCGCCAGAGCGTCGCGCCGTAGCGATCGATCACGTAGGGCACGCTGCGCTCGTGCCAGTGGACGGTGAGCAGCACGTGCACCGGGAGGCCCAGTCGCTCGACGTCGCGGTCGAGCGCGGCCCAGAACCTGTCCTCCTCGTCGTCCGGGACGAGCGGGTCCACGACGACGACGGCGTCGGGCAGCTCGGCGTACACGGAGGCGACGTCGGGTCCCCAGTGCTCCGCGTGATCCCACTGAGGGTGGGACGCCGTCCAGCGCCAGAGACCGGGACGAAGCTCCTGGACCTCCATCCTGCGGAAAACCTATCGCGGCGCCGTTTAGACGGACGCGCGAGCAGAACTCGCACGTCCTCCAATAACGGCGCCGCCCAGCCGGCGCCTCAGCGCTAGGCTCCCCCTCATGCCGGCGCTCGCCGACACGACTATTCGGCTGCTCGGCCAGGAGCCCCTCGCCGGCAGGCTGCCGACCGCCCAGCAGATCCGGATCGCCGAGATCCTCGACCGCGCGGGGTACGCCTATCTCGAGGTTTCCGGCGGCGGCTGCTTCGACAGCGCGGTCCGCCGCGGCGTCGAGAGCCCCTGGGAGCGGATCAGGGCGCTGAAGGCGAACGTGAACACGCCGCTCGGGCTTGCGCTCCGTGGGCGCTTCCTGGTCGGGTCGCGCCCGGTCGACTACGACTTCATCCGGCGCTTCATCGCCTCCGCTGCGGCCAACGGAATCGACGTCTTCCGGCTCCACGACCCGCTCAACGACGTCTCCAACCTGCGCGAGGCGGCCGACGCCGTCGCGACAGCCGGGGGCGATTTCGAGGCCGGGCTCGTCTACAGCCCCGGCCGAACGGGCGAGACGGATCCGCTCATGGAGCAGGCGCGGGAGCTGCCGAGCCTCGGCGCGGCCAGGATCCTCCTCCACGACCCGACCGGCTCGCTCCAGCCGCACCGGGCCCGCGAGCTCGTCACGGGCCTGCGCGAGGCGAGCGGCCTGCCCGTCGGCATC
>DATDDZ010000034.1:0-1943 GCA_036523555.1 Gaiellaceae bacterium | reverse complement strand
CGGGGATCCCGACGGTCCTCCTCGGCGACCTGAACTCCCATGCCGACGGGAGCGGGACCCCGACCTACGCGAACCTGCTCGCCGCCGGCTTCCACGATGCGTGGACGGAGGCACGACCGAACGACATCGGGCTGACGTGCTGCCACGGAGAAGACCTGCGACCGGTCGGCGGGCCCTTCTACAGCCGTATCGACTACGTCCTCACGAGGAACGGCTTCCGCGGCGTGGCGGCCGGCATCGTCGGCGAGGAGGAACGAGACCGGGTCGGCGGGCTCTGGCCATCCGACCACGCCGGCGTCTGGGCACGTCTTCGGCTCCCGTAATCCGCGTCCGTCGAAAGAGGGTGAAGATTCGGTGACGACTTGCCGACAACAATCGGGAACGACCGGACGTCTCATTACTGTAGGAACGGATGCGATGACGCTCAAACGCCCGCACAAGCACACGGCGATCACGATTCACGCGATCCGGCAGCGCGCCGGCGTCCCGTATCACGTCGAGCGCAGGGTCTGCTCTAACTGCCGGCGCCTGCTCGACGAGAAAACGCTTCGACGCGCGGCTGCCTAAGTGCCGTGCGAAAGCTGTGGCTTTCGCACGGGTTGAACAGGGCGTCGCCGTAGAGTGCCGCCCGTGGGCGGCTTCCACTTCAGCACCGAGCTTCGAGTGCGCTTTGCCGAGACCGACGCGCAGGGCGTCGTGCACAACTCGAACTACCTCGTCTGGTTCGAGATCGCCCGGGTCGCCTACCTCGAGAAGTTCACGGGCGGCTACCCCGCCCTCCGGGCCCAGGGGATCGAGTCGTTCGTGCTCGAGTCGTACGTCCGCTACCGCCAGCCGGCGCACTTCGACGACCGGCTGATCGTCCACGCAAGAATCGGGGAGCTGCGCGGCGCCCGCTTCCGCTTCGACTACCGGATCGAGCGCACCGGGGACCTCGTCGCCGACGGCTGGACGTCACACGCGTGCGTCGACGCGGCGACACTCCGGCCGACGCGAATCCCGGTGGCGCTGGCGAACGCGATCCGCGAGGCAGAGGGCGCTAACGGCTAAGGGTGAGGCGTAGTCCCCGGCTTCGGGGGCTTCGGCGTCGTCCCGGTCGTCGTGGTGCTCGTGGTCGTGGAGTCGGTCGTCGTGGTCGATCCCGGCTTCGGCTTCGTCCCCACGCGGACGACGGTCGGCTCTCCGCGGTACGAGGAGTAGAAAGTCGCGTCGGTGAGAAGCTTCCCGGCCGCGTCGTAGACCTTGCGGCGCACACTGGTCGAGCGGGGCGGCTCGCCGGTCTGCTCCACGACCTTCTCCCCCTTGAACATCGTCGGGTCGCGAACGTCCTTCGTGGGGGCCGGGCCCGTGATCACAAGGGGACGAGTCTCCGTCTCGACGCGCCGGTGCGTCGGCGTTCCGTAGAGCGCAACGGTGAGCGAGGACGAACCGACCCAGGTCCGCAGCAGGAGCCAGCCACCCGTGTCGTTTCGGAACTTCAGGTCGACGTCCGGGTAGTTCACCGTCGCGTCGCGCCCCTGTGGGTAGTGGCTGATGTAGAGCGCGTGATTCGTGCGCTCGACGATCGGCAGGCCGGCCTCGTAGGCGGCGTTGAAGACCGTCGTCGAGACCTGGCAGACGCCGCCCCCCAATCCGGTCGTGACCTCGCCGTTGATGATCACCGGCGCCTCGAGGAACCCCTTCGCCGCCGACCGCTCGCCGGTCGTCCCGTTGAACGAGAACGTGGCGCCGGGGCCGATGAGCGTGCCGTCGATCAGGTGAGAGACGAGCTGGACGTTGTTGATCCGGTTCGCATCCCCGCCGTAGAACGTCTCGTAGCTCCCGACGAGGCCGACGATCCCCATGGCCTGTGCCTGCTCGGTCGTCCGAGAAACCGCGAGAGGCGTCACCGAGATCTTCGCCAGGCGCGCGTCCGGCGAGAGGATGGCCGACAGCAGCGCCTT
>DATDDZ010000033.1:0-8021 GCA_036523555.1 Gaiellaceae bacterium | reverse complement strand
GCCGATCCAGTGGATCGGGGTCACGCTCGGGGTCGTGTGCTCCCTGCTCGCGACCGCGCTCGGGGCCTACGGCGTGGTCTACTGGATCGGCAGGTCGAATTTCCCCGGGCCGCTGTTCGGCGGGGTGGCGGTGCTGTTCGTGCTCGGGATCCAGGGCTTCCTCCTCGCCCTGGTCGGCGAGTATCTCGGCCGCATCCAGCGCGACGTCGAGGGCCGCCCGCTCTACACGGTCGACCGCGAGCTCTAGGCGCCTGCTCGAACGCTACGCGTTCGAGCAGGTTCAGCTACGCCCGCTTCGCGGGTGAACGCACGCGGGCGGAGCCCGCGTGCTCTCATGGGGCTGGCGCCGAGCGTGTCTTCGCGGTCCGCGGGGCGGTGGCGCTTACGCGTCCCCGCCCCGCGAATACGCCTCCGGCTAACGCGGCCATGCTGCGTTAGCCTCGGGCTTCTTGTGTTTTTGGCGGGTCGGCGGTGAACGCCCGAGCCGCGACCAAAACCCCGACCGCATCGCCGCCGGCTGCGATCCGCGCGAAAGCGCTAGCTTTCGCGCCGTGGCGAAGCGCGTCCTCGTAACCGGAGGGGCGGGATTCATCCCGTCCAACTTCATCCACCACCTCCTGGCGAAGACGCCGTACGAGGTGATCTCGCTCGACGCGCTCACCTACGCCGGGAACGTCGAGAACCTCGAGGGCGCCATGTCGCACGAGCGGCTCTCGTTCGTCCACGGCGACATCCGCGACGCCGACCTCGTTCGCGACGTCGTCTCGGACGTCGACGTGATCGTCAACGCCGCCGCCGAGTCGCACGTCGAGAAGTCGATCGAGGAAGGAGCGCGCGAGTTCGTCACGACGAATGTCGAAGGGACGCAGATCCTGCTCGACGCGGCCCGCTACTCGCCCGTCGAGCGCTTCATCCTCTTCTCCTCCAGCGAGGTCTACGGGACGGCCGAGAGCGCGCCGATGGACGAGAGCCACCCCCTCAACCCGCGCAGCCCGTATGCGGCGACGAAGGCCGGTGCCGACCGCCTCGCCTACTCCTACTACGTGACGTATGGGCTTCCCGTCGTGATCGTGCGGCCGTTCAACAACTACGGCCCGAGACAGCACCCGGAGAAGGTCGTGCCGCGCTTCATCACGCAGGCCCTCTCCGATCAGGAGCTCACCATCCACGGTGACGGCCACGCGAGCCGCGACTGGCTGTACGTGGACGACGACGCGGAAGCGATCGAGGCCGTGATCGCCGCTCCGCTCGAGAACGTCGCCGGCGAGGTGCTGAACGTCGCGACGGGGATCGACATCCCCGTGAACGAGATCGCGGGCGCCGTCCTCAGCGCGCTCGGCAAGCCGGCGGCGCTGAAGACGCACGTGCCGGAGCGGCTCGGCCAGGTCGACCGTCACATCGGGTCGACCGAGAAGATGGAGCGCCTCACCGGCTGGCGGGCGCGCACGTCGTTCGAGGAAGGCCTCGCGCGCACCATCGCGTGGTACCGCGACAATGAGGCGTGGTGGCGGGGGATTCTCGAGACCGAAACCCGGGCAAGCGTCTCCTCGTCCTAGGGGCAGGGCCGGCGCAGCTGGGCCTGCTCGCGGCGGCACGCGCCCGTGAGCTCTACGTCATCGCGCTCGACCGCGACCCCTCGGCTCCGGGATTTCGCTACGCCGACCGGCGCGCCATCGTCTCGACCGAGGACGAGAGCGGGATCGAGCGCTTGGCCGGCGCGGAGCGAGTCGACGGCCTGATCGCCCCCGGGATCGACTGGCCCGTCGCGATCGCGGCGCGCATCAGCCAACGGCTCGGCGTGCCTCATCCGATCAGCCCGGAGACGGCTGCACTGTCGACGTCCAAGCTACGGCAGCGCGAGCGCTTCGCCGAGGCCGGCGTCCCGCAGCCGTCCTACCGCGTCTGCTCGGGGGCGAAGGAGGCCACGGCCGCGGCCGAGGAGATCGGGTTTCCCTGCGTCGTGAAGGCGCCTGACCGGCAGGGCCAGCGGGGCCTCACGCTGGTCAGCTCCGCGGACGAGGTCGAGGACGCCGTGCGCATCGCGCTCGACGCCTCGAGGACCGCGACGCTCCTGGTCGAGGAGCACGTCAGCGGGCAGGAGGTGACGGTCAACGCCTTCTCGTCGGACGGTCGCTTCAACCCGTTGACCGTCACCGACCGGCTGACCGCCCCGCTGCCCGCGTTCGGCGTCGCACTGACTCACGTCTGGCCGAGCGACCTCGAGCCCATGCAGATCGGGGCGGCCGTCGAGGCTGCGGCAGCCGCGGCGGCGGCGCTCGGGATCGAGGACGGCCCGAGCTACACACAGGTGCTCGTCGGGCCAGATGGAGCGCGTGTCGGCGAGCTCGCCGCCCGGCTCGGCGGCGGCCACGACGCCGAGTTGTGCAGGGTCGCCCTCGGCGTCGACCTCAACGGCGCCGCCCTTTCGGCCGCTCTGGGAGAGGACATCCCGCCCGCGGCGCTCACGCCTTCAGCCCAGGTCGGCGGAGCATGCGTTCGCTTTCTCGTGCCTCCGCCCGGGGAGCTCCGCGCGGTCACCGGCGTCGAGGAGGCTTTCGCGCTCGAGGGAATACGCGGGATCAGGATCTACCGGCGCCGCGGCCACCGCTTCGGAGAGCTGCGGCGCGGAGCCGACCGGGCCGGCGCGGTGCTCGCCGTCGGCGGCAGCCGGGACGAGGCCCTGGAGCGGGCAGCGGCGGCAGAGGCAACGATCAGGTTCGAGACGGTGGATGTCGAAGCTCTCGTCTAGCGCGGCGCGCGGCCGCGCGCGCCGCGAGACCATGCTGGGCTTCCAGCCGCCGGCGATCGGTGACGAGGAGATCGCCGCCGTCGCCGAGACGCTCCGCTCCGGCTGGCTGACGACGGGCCCGCGCGCAGCGGAGCTCGAGCGACGCATGGCGGAGTTCCTCGAGGCGGAGCACGTGCTCGCGCTCGCCTCGGGCACCGCAGCGCTCCACCTCTCGCTCGTCGCGCTCGGAGTCGGCCCCGGTGACGAGGTGATCACCACGCCGATCACGTGGCCTGCAACGGCGAACGTGATCGTGCACACGGGTGCAACGCCGGTCTTCGTGGACGTTCGCGACGCCGACCTGAACATCGACCCCGAGCTCGTCGCGGCCGCGGTCACCGAGCGGACGAAGGCGATCCTGCCCGTCGATCTCGCGGGTCAGCCCGCCGACCTCGACCCGCTGCTGGCCCTCGGCCTCCCGGTTGTGGAGGACGCCGCCCACTCTGCGGAGAGCCGCTACCGCGGCCGCAAGGTCGGTGCGATCACCGACATCACGTGCTTCTCTCTCTACGCGACGAAGAACATCGCCGCAGGCGAGGGCGGCCTCATCTCGACGCAGAGCGACGAGATCGCGCAGGCGGTGCTCGACCTCCGCCTCATGCGGCGCGGCCACGGCTCTCTCTACGACATCCCGGTTCCGGGCTACAAGGCGAATCTCTCCGACGTGCTGGCGACGATCGCCCTCTGCCAGCTCGACAAGATCGAGCGGCACGCGGAGATCCGCCGGCGCCAGTTCGCGGCCTATGACGAGGCGGTCTCGGGCCTCGACGGCATCACGCCGCTCGCGCGGGACGAGCGCGACCTGCATGCGCTGCACCTCTACGTCGTGCGCATCGACGCGGATCGTGCCGGGGCCTCCCGCGACCGGTACATGGAGGCGTTGAAGGAGGAGAACATCGCCACCTCGATCCACTTCCTGCCGGTGCACACGCTGACCTACTACCGCGAGCGTTACCCGGACCAGCCGCCGCTTCCCGTGGCGGAACGAGCCGGATCGGAGATCCTCTCCCTGCCGCTCTCTCCGGCGCACTCGGACGACGACATCGCCGACGTGATCGCTGCGTTGCACCGCGTGTACGAGCGCTTCAACCGATGACGAGGCGGCGCCTCGTCAGGATCCTGCTGACGCTCGCCATCACAGGCGGCTGCCTCACCTACATCCTGTGGAAGCTCGACGTCCACAAGACGGTGGACATCGTCGTCCACTCGCACCTCGGCTGGTTCTTCGGCGCGCTCGCGATCATGATCGGCGGCGTTCCGCCGATGGCCTACCGGTGGCAGAAGCTGCTCGAGGCGCGCGGGATCCGTGAGCGCCTCGGCTGGCTGAACAGGACGTACCTCACCTCGTACACCGCCGGCCAGGTCCTGCCGAGCGCCGTCGGGGGCGACGCGTACCGCATCTTCGAGACCGCGCGCCGTCATCCCGGCCGGCTCGGGGACATGAGCGGCATCGTTCTGCTCGAGCGCGCGCTCGGCGGCGTCGCCACGCTCGTGCTCGCGGCGATCGGGTTCGCGCTTGCGATCGGCCGCTACAACGTCGGGGCGTACCTCTGGATCGAGGCCGTCTTCGTCGTCGGGACGCTCGTGCTCGCCGTCCTCTTCTTCTCGCGCTCGGCGCGGGGCCCGCTGCGTCAGTTCGTCCCGCTCCTGAGGCGCATGCGCCTCGAGCGTCCGCTGCGTGCCCTCTACGAGGGCGTCCACGTCTTCCGCGGTCACGTGCGGCTGATGGTCTGGATCTTCGTGCTGACACTCGCCGTCCAGTCGGTGCGGGTGCTCGCGATCTGGATGGCCGGGCGCGCCGTCGGTGTCGACCTCTCTCCGCGGCCGTACTACGTCATGGGCCCGCTGCTCTTCCTCGTCCTGCTCGTTCCGTTCACGGTCAACGGGATCGCGGTGCGCGAGGCCTTCTTCGTCAGCTTCCTCGGCCAGCTCGGCGTCGAGAAGGAGGCCGCGCTCGCAACCGGATTCCTGTTCTTCGTGGTGACGGTGGGTCTCGCGCTGCCCGGCGCGGTCATTCTCGCGGTCGAAAACCTGCGCGGCGTGTCCCGGCCGCGTGCGCCCGAGCTGAGATAGCCTCCGCCGCTGCCATGCGTGTTTTGATCACCGGCGGCGCCGGCTTCATCGGCTCGCATCTCGCCGACCGGCTGCTCGCCGACGGGCATGTGGTGCGGGCGCTCGACAACCTCGACCCCCAGGTTCATCCCGGGGGGGAGCGCCCCGACTACCTCGACCCGGCCGTCGAGCTCCAGGTCGGCGACGTCCGCGACCACGAGGCCGTCGCGCGGGCGCTCCACGGCATCGACGCCCTCGTCCACTTCGCGGCGGCGGTCGGCGTCGGCCAGTCGATGTACGAGATCGAGCGCTACACGTCGATCAACGCGATCGGGGCCGCGGTCGTCCTAGAGGAGGCGGTCGCGAGGCGGGACGCGATCGGCAAGCTGCTCGTCGCCTCGTCCATGTCGATCTACGGAGAGGGCCAGTACCGCAACCCGAAGACCGGCGAGTCGGGGATCGCGCCCTGGCTCAGGCCCGAGTCGCAGCTCGCGGACCGCAAGTGGGACCTGCTCGCCGCCGACGGAACGCCGCTGGAGCCGGAGCCGACCTCCGAGGCGAAGCCGCTCAGGCCGACGTCGATCTATGCGATCAACAAGCGCGACCACGAGGAGATGTTCCTCGCCACCGGCGCGGCCTACGGGATCCCGGCCGTCGCGCTGCGGTTCTTCAACGTCTACGGCGAGCGGCAGGCCCTCTCGAATCCCTACACCGGCGTCGCGGCGATCTTCTCCTCGCGACTGATCAACGACCGTCCGCCGGTCGTGTTCGAGGACGGGCGGCAGACCCGCGACTTCGTCGACGTCCGCGACATCGTCCGCTGTTGCTCGCTCGCGCTGTCGGGCGACGGCGCCGATGGCCGCACGGTCAACGTCGGCACAGGCGTGCCGACCTCGGTGGTCGACGTCGCGCGCGTGATCGGCGAGGGGCTCGGCAAGCAGATCGAGCCCGAGGTCAAGTACGAGTTCCGCGCCGGGGACATCCGTCACTGCTACGCGGACACGCGCCTCGCCGAGGAGCTGCTCGGCTTCCGCGCCGAGATCCCCTTCGAGGCCGGGATGCGGGAGCTCCTGTCGTGGCTCGAGGGACAGGAGGCAGCGGATTCCGTAGACGCCGCGCGCGAGGCGCTCGTCGCCCGCGGCCTCGCACGTTGACCGATCTTTCCGTTTCGATCGTCAACACACAGAGCTGCGAGCTTCTGCTTGCCTGCCTCGAGTCTCTCGAGGGCGCCGGCGCGGAGATCGTGGTGCTCGACAACGCCTCGGAGGACGGCTCGGTCGCGGCCGTGCGTGAGCGATTCCCCGCCGTGCGCGTCATCCCGCAGGAGTTCCGGGCCGGCTTCGGCGCGAACCACAACACGGTCATCCGCGTCACGCGCGGCCGGTATGTCTACGTCCTCAACGAGGACACGACCGCGGGGGACTGGGGCTTCGACCGTCTCGTCGCGTATCTCGACGCGCACCCAAGGGTCGCCGCGCTCGGGCCGAGGCTGGTCTATCCCGACGGGCGGCAGCAGGACTCGGCCTGGCGCTTCCCGACGCCGTTCGTGACCACGGTCGGGCTCGCGACGCTCGGAAAGGTCGGCGTGAAGCAGTCGCACGGAAGCGCGCCGCACCCGGTCGACTGGGTGATGGGCGCAGCGCTCCTGCTGCGCAGGGAGGCGCTGGCGGAGGTGGGGCTCTTCGACGAGGGCTTCTTCCTCTACTCCGAGGAGGTCGACCTGCAGCTCCGGCTCAGACAGGCCGGCTGGGAGGTGCACTACTTCCCGGGAGCGACGGTCGTGCACCACGAGTCGCAGTTCAGCGCGGGCATCCCGGAGCGGCGGATCAACGAGATGTGGCGGAGCCGGCACCGCTACTGGCGCAAGCATCACAGTGGCCCCGGCGCCCGGGTCGCCGCGCTCGCCACCGGAGCCCAGTACGCCGCCCGCGCCGCGCTCTCTCCGATGGCCCGGAGGAGCCCGGGGCTCGGCGCGCGCATGCGGCTGCATGCGCGCGACTCGTGGCGCGTCTCGGGGCCTGGCCTCCGTGAGCTCGCCGACGAATGGAACGGCCGTGTGGGCACTGCGCCGCCGCGCTAGCGGCGCGCCCATCCTCCTGCTCTCCCTGCCGCTTCTCGGGGTGGCGAGGCTGCTGCCGGCCCACGGGGCGGGCCTCTGGCTGCGCCTGGTCGCCGCGTCGCTCGTCCTCCTTATCCCCGGCGTTCTCGTCGCTCGCGCGCTGCGGCTGCGAGGCGCTTCCGCGACGGTCGCTTGGAGCCTCGGCGCCCTCGCCCCGTCTCTCCTGATCGTCTTCATCGTGCACAGCTCGATCTGGCTCGCCCTATTCGTGCTGGCCGCGATCGCGATCGTCGCGCTCCCGTTCGCGCTGCGGGTCGTGTCGGGGCCGACGCCGCTCAGCACACTCGTCGTCTCGCTCGCAGGCCTCGCTTTCGGGGTCGCGCTCTGGCACGTCGCCGGCCAAATCGCGGGGGACGCGTTTTTCCATCTCGGCCGAGTGAGGAAGCTCGACGAGCTGGGTGGGCTGCACATTCGCTCCGTCGACGAGTTCGCCGACGGAGGGCTGCACCCCGGCTACGCGTTCCCGCTCTGGCACGCGTTCGTGGCGCTTGTGAGCAAGCTGGCCGGAGCCGACCCGACCCAGGTCATGCTCCACGAGCCGAGCGCGATGGCGCCCGTGGCCTTCGCGGTCGTCTTCGAGGCAGGGCTCGCGCTCTTCCGGTCGGTCGCTGCGGGCGTGGCAGTCCTGGCGGCGTCGATCTCGGCCGCGGTTTTCGCGCCCGGCCACGGCGGCTCGTTCACGCTGCTCGCCCAGCCCGGGACGGTCGACCGCTACGTGCTCGTCCCCGCAGCGCTGACGTTGTTCTTCCTCTTCCTGCGTCATCCCGGCGTCTCGCTCGGGCTCTCGCTGGCAGCGATCGGGGTGGAGGTGCTGCTCGTGCATGCGAGCACGGCGATCTTCCTGGGCATCCCGCTCGTGGGCTTCCTCGCCGCGCGTGCGCTGCTCGCCCGGGCCGATGTGCGGAGCACGCCCGCCGCGCTCGCGGCTCTCTTCCTCCCGGCAGGCGCGGCGCTGGCGTGGCTGCTGCCGCTCGTCGGCCAGACTGCCTCTCACGATCCGAAAGCCGCCGAGCTCAGGCGGGCGCTCGTCAAGTACGCCGACGAGCTACACGTCGACTCACT
>DATDDZ010000032.1:0-5864 GCA_036523555.1 Gaiellaceae bacterium | reverse complement strand
TCGAACCACGGACCTCCGCCTTATCAGAGCGGCGCTCTAACCAACTGAGCTAATCGCCCGGTCGGCGCGCAGTCTAGCCGCGCTAGTGAAGCGACCGCGTGCGCTCGACGTAGTCCTCGACCACGCGGAGGAACGCGCCGTCGCTCGCCAGCTCGAGCAGCCTGTGCTTGGACTCCTCGTCGAGATCGTCGTCACGCATGAGCGCGGCAAGGAACGGCTCAAGCTGCCCGTCGCGGGAGAGTGCCGCCATCTGCAAGAGAATGGCGCGCGCCTCGGCGTCCTGTGAGATCGCCTCGAGCGACTCGAGGTCGTGAGTCCAGAGCACCAGCATCACCACGGCTCAACGCCGGTCGGGCGCAGCCGGATACGGCGGGCTCAGCGAGCGGCGTTCTCGAGCGCTTCGACGAGCTCCTCGAGCTCGGCTTCGTCCGCGAACGGAATCTCGAGCCGGCCCGCCGCGACACGCGTGGAGAATCCCGTGATGCGATCCGCCGCAGCCTTGGCCCTGGCGGCGAGCGCCGGGTCGACCTTCGAGCCTGTCTGCCGGCGCTGTTTTGTCTTCGCCCCGGCCCAGCGCGCGGCCCGCTCGGCGGCTCGCACCGACATTCCCTTCTGGACGATCTTCCGCGCCAACGCCCGGCGGCCCTCGTGGTCCGGGACAGCGAGCACGGCGCGCGCGTGACCCTCGCTGAGCTGGCCGCGCTCCACCATCTTCAGGACGTCCTCCGGCAGCTCCAGCAAGCGGACGCGGTTCGAGACCGCGGGCTTGGACTTGCCGACACGCTCCGCGAGCTCTCCCAGCGAGAGCCCGAACTCGTCCAGCACGACCGCGAACGCGCGCGCTTCTTCGACCGGGGAAAGATCTTCACGCGCGACGTTCTCGACCAGGCCGAGAAGGAGCGTCTCGCGGTCGTCGACGTCGCGCACGACGGCCGGGACGGCGGCGACCTTCGCGTCACGCGCGGCCCGCCAGCGCCGCTCGCCGGCGATCAGTTCGTAGCCCCCGGCGGCGCGTGGCCGCACGAGCACCGGCTGCACGACCCCCTGTGCGCGCACGGACTCGGCCAGGCCGGCGCCCGCCTCGGAGTCGAACCGCCTTCGCGGCTGGCGCGGGTTCGGGTGGATCGCGTCGACCGGGATCTCGGTGAGCTCGGTCGGGCCCGCGCCGCCCAGCAACACCTCGAGGCCGCGGCCGAGACCGCGTCGTTCAGGAACGCTCGACAAGCTCCATCGCCACCTTCCAGTAGGCGTCGGCGCCGCGGGAGCGGCGGTCGTACGCGATCGCGGGGAGACCATGGCTCGGCGCTTCGGCCAGGCGGACCGAGCGCGGCACGGATGTCTTGAAGACGAGGTCGCCGAAGTGCCGCCGCACCTCGGCCTCCACGTCGGCCGAGAGCCTCGTCCGGCCGTCCACCATCGTCAGCAGGACCCCGCCCACCGCGAGCCGGGGGTTCAGCCGTGCCTTGACGAGATTGATCGACTGCACGAGCTGCGACAGCCCTTCGAGAGCGTAGTACTCGGCCTGCACCGGGATCAACACGCGGTCCGCAGCGGCCAGTGCGTTCACGGTCAGCGGTCCGAACGACGGCGGGCAGTCGAGGAACACGTACGAGTAGTTGCCGGCGCCGGATGCGAGCGCCTGACGGAGGTAGGTCTCGCCGTCGCTCAGCCTCGTGAGCTCGACCGTGGCGCCCGCGAGCTCCGGCCTGGCGGGAACGAGATGGAGGTTCGGGAACCGCGTCGGCTTGGCGAGCTCTCGTAGCGGCGCGCCGTCGAGGAGGTCGTAGGTCGACGTCCCGTTTGCGCGCTCCCCGAGCCCCGAGGTCGCGTTCGCCTGGGGATCGAGGTCGATCACGAGCGCGCGTTCCCCTGCCTCCGCCAGGCAGGCGGCGAGATTGATCGCGGTCGTCGTCTTGCCCACGCCACCTTTTTGGTTCGCAACCGCGTAAACCCTCGTCACGCAGCCAGGGTACTCAGGCCAACGGACGCTTCCGTGCGACGCCCACGCGGCGCGGAAAGCCTTCCGGGGTCGGCTCTACCTTGCGCAGGACGGCGATGCCGTCGCGAAGTTCGTCGAGCTCTCCGCCAAGCCTCCGGGCGACTCGCGCCAGCACGTCGACGTCAGCTGTGGGGCCGATCCAGAGAACCGCGGCACCGCCTTCGCGCACGAGGGGGAGACACCATTCCGCGGCGACCGGCGGCGGCGCGAGAGCCTTTGCGACTGCGACACCGTGGGCCTCGATCTCCTGCTCCTCGGCCCGGCCCCGAACGACCGTCGCGTTCGCGGGCGCCCAGGCCCGCAGGAACTCGCACTTGCGTCCGTTGGACTCGAGCAGCGTCACGTCGCGGCCGGGCAAGGAGACCGCGAGCGGGATGCCAGGCGCCCCGCCCCCCGAGCCGACGTCAACGATCGAGCCGGCGAAACCCGCGACGAGCTCCACTGCTCGCAACGAGTCCTCGAGCAGCATCCGGCGCGCCTCTGCGATGTCTGCGATCGCCGTCAGCCCGGGCGTCGCCACGACGGCGGCGAGCCAACGGCCGAGGCATTCGTCCGGAGTCTCGGGCGTCACACGGGAACGACGACGACACTGCGATTCGGCTCGGTGCCCTCGCTCGTCGTCTCGACCCCGTCGAACTCCTTCAGCCGGATGTGCACGACCTTGCGCTCGACGGCGGTCATCGGCTCGAGCGCGACCCTCTCTCCCGTCGAAATCGCCCGTTCTGCCGAACGCACCGCGAGCGCCTCGAGTGAGGTCCGGCGCCGCGCGCGGTACCCGGCAGCGTCCACGACGATCTCCTTCCGATCCTCGGCGTGGCGCCGGAACATGATCGCGTTCGCCAGGTACTGAACCGCGTCGATCGTCTGGCCGTGGCGACCGATGAGCATGCCGAGATTGGACCCGACACACGAGAGCGTGATCGACTCGGCGTCCTCGTGGACCTCGATCCTGGCGCTCAGGCCGATCGCCTCGACGACGTGCTCCACCAGGTCGCGTGCGTCGGCCGCGAGCTCGGTCTCGTCGGGGCTCGGGTGATCCTGTCGCTCGACTTCCTCGGCGGTCGTCGTCGCGATGACGCGCGCCGGCGAGTATCCGACGCCGAGGAGGCCGCGCTCCCCTTCGGTGACGACCTGAAAGCTCACCGCCGACTTGTCGAGGCCGGGGTGCTGCTTCTCCAGCTCCCTCAGGGCCGCCCACTTGGCCTCACCGACCGTCTCGCCGGTCGCCTCGACCTGGAGCTCCATCAGCGCCTGGCCTTCTTCTTCCGCTTCACACGCCGGGGCTGGCCCGCAGGCTTGGGCGCCGGCGCCTTGTCGGCAGAGCTCTCGGTGTCCCCCTGCTGTTCCTTCGGGGGAGTTCGCGACGACCGCCGGGGGCCGGGCGGCGGGGCGGCCATCTTCGGGATCAGCCGGCGCGTGATCAGCCCCTGCCCGACCGTCCAGAGGTTGGTCGTCATCCAGTAGAGGACGAGGCCCGTCGGGAAGTGGACGATGAACGGGATGAACGCGAACGGGAGGACCATCATCAGCACGCGCTGTGATTGCTGCATCGTGCCGGACATGAAGTAGGTCGAAGAGAGCTGACTGGCCACGTAGACGACGATCAGGATCCACCCGGACCAGTGGGCGCTCGCCTTGTCGGCGACGCTCGGAACGAAGTGGAGCCACGACAGGTCCCCGGGCGGTGGGTGCTTGGCGAAGTGCCGCAGCGTGTAGAAGAGCCCGATGAAGACCGGCAGCTGCGCCAAAAGGGGCAGGCACGAGGCAGCCGGATTGATGTTGTTCTCCTTGTAGAACTTCATCAGCTCTTCGTTGAGCTTCTGCCGATCGCCCTTGTACTTGCGTTGGATCTCCTTCATCTGGGGCGCGTGCGCCTGCATGTTCTGCATCGAGTGGATCTGCTTTACGGTCAGCGGGACGAGCAGCATCCGCACGATCAGCGTCAGGCCGACGATCGACCACGCCCACGGGAGACCGACCGAGTGGAGCCCGTTGAGGATGTGCCTGAGCAGGTCCTCGAGCGGCGTGAGGATGCCGGCGACGATCACGAGAACACCCGCTGGTCGCGTGCGTAGTCGACGCCGCCGCGGCTCCATGGATTGCACCGGAGGAGTCGCCACGCGGCGAGCACCGTGCCCTTGAACAGCCCGAACTCCTTGTAGGCGTCGATTGCGTACTCCGAGCAGGACGGGTGGTACTTGCACTGGCCGCCGAGGAACGGCCCAAGCGTCAAGCGGTACGCCCACACGGCGGCGACCCCGAGGTACCTCACGCCGCAGCCTTCTGCAGGACCTCGTCAACCCGTTCTCCGAGCCAGTCGAAGCCGTTCGCCTCGACCGCCTCGGGAAGCCCGGGCTTGACGATCAGGACGTAGTCACGACCGGAGGGGACTTCCTCGAGCCTGCCGCGCCAGACCTCGCGGAGCTGGCGCTTGATCTTGTTCCTGGCAACGGCGTTCCCGGTCGCCTTCGGCACCGCCAGGCCGAGCCGTGCCTCCTCGGGGTCGTCCTGCCGCTCGAACCAGTACAGGACGAGGAAGCGCGTTGACGTCGACCGGCCTTGCCGGTAGACGGCGTCGAAGTCTCGCGAGCGAGACAGCCGATGTCGTCGCTGCACGGCGCCTACGCCGACAGACGCTTCCGGCCCCTCGCGCGACGACGCTTGAGAATCGCGCGACCACCCCGCGTCGCCATCCGGGCACGGAAGCCGTGCTTCCGCTTCCGCCGGCGCACGTTGGGCTGGTAGGTCCGTTTCACGAGATCGAAGAAAGAGGTGATTTGCCTCGAGGAGGCAGCGTGGAACGGCCAGTATAGAGGAGCGACGGTACACAGAGTTGTCCACAGCCCGCGAGGGGAGAAGTGCCTCCAAATGTGACGAACCGTCACGCTTCCTCCACAGGTGTGGAGATCCATGTGGAGTCAAGAAAATCCCTGCAAAAGCACTGATTTTCGTCCCCAGTTTCCACTCGTTGTGACCCCGTGAGGACGCTGCTATGCTCGCCCCTTCCCCGAGACGCGAGAGGAACCGAAACGCGGCGTGGAGCGCCCAATTGAGCTGACTGCAGAGAGCTTGTGGATCGAGGTTGCGGGTCGGCTCAGGGGGGCCCTGAACGAGACCACGTACAGGACGTGGTTCGCCGAGGCGGAGGGAACCGACCTCTCGGACGACGCCTTCATCCTCGGGGTTCCGAACGACTTCACGCGCGAGTGGATCGAGGGTCATTTCCTCGGACTGATCGGAGCGGCCGTCCGGGACGTCACCGGCCAGGAGCGGCGGATCGCACTGTCCGTGACGGAGCGCGCCCCCGCGACTGCTCCGGTACCGGCCGAGGTACGGAAGCGAGGCAACGGCGCCGGCGACTCGGGAATGAACCCGAAATACACGTTCGACCTGTTCGTCATCGGCTCCTCGAACCGGTTCGCGCACGCTGCAGCGCTCGCGGTCGCGGAGGCGCCGGCGCAGGCCTACAACCCCCTGTTCATCTACGGCGGCACGGGGCTCGGCAAGACGCACCTGATGCAGGCGATCGCCCAGTACGTCGGCGAGCACTCGAGCGACCTGTCCGTCCGCTACGTCACGAGCGAGACGTTCATGAACGACTTCATCAACTCGCTGCGCGACAAGCGCATAGAGGGCTTCAAGCAGCGGTACAGGACGTACGACCTACTGCTCGTGGACGACGTGCAGTTCTTCGAGCACAAGGAGCGGATCCAGGAGGAGTTCTTCCACACGTTCAACTCCCTGTACGAAGCCGGCTCGCAGATCGTCATGTCCTCGGACCGGCCGCCGCGTGACATCGCGACGCTCGAGGAACGCCTCCGGTCGCGCTTCGAGTGGGGCCTGATCACCGACGTGCAGCCGCCGG
>DATDDZ010000031.1:0-3539 GCA_036523555.1 Gaiellaceae bacterium | reverse complement strand
TCGCTCGGCCGCCTCGGCGTGCTCGCGGAACCGACGTCGATCTGCGAGCGCGCGCTGCGACATGCTCGGGCGATCGGAGGCCGGCAGCCGTGGCAGCTCGAGCGCGCGCTGGTCATCGGGGCAGGGGCGATCGGCCTGCTGACGACGTACCTCCTGCGCCTCGCAGACGTCGAGGTGTGGACGGCGTCGCTCGAGCCCGAGAACGAGCTGGTAGAAGAGTCCGGCGCGCACTACGTTTCGACACGGGAGCACGAGTTGTCCGAGCTGGGGAAGTTCGACCTCGTGATCGAAGCGGCCGGCAACGCGCAGCTGATGGCGCAGGCCCTCGGCCTGCTCCGCCGGAGCGGAGTCGCGTGCCTGCTCGGGATCGATCCGCGTGACCAGAAGGTCGAGCTCGATGGTCCGGTGCTGGGCGTGGACACGATCCTCGAGAACCGCGTCCTCTTCGGAAGCGTCAACGCGCAACGCCAGGACTGGAAGGCCGCGGTCGATGATCTCGGCCGGGCGCGGGAGCGTTGGACAGAAGCGCTCGAACAATTCGTCACGCTCCGTGTGCCGCTCGACCGCTTCCCGGAGGCCCTCGAACATCGCGGCGGCAAGGCGACGCTCGTTCTCTCGGACTAGTTCCGGATCAGAGGGAAAGGCCTGCGGCCTCGAGTGCCTGCCGCGCGAGCGCTTCGTCCGCCTCGCCCGGCAAGCCGCTCACGCCGACGGCGCCCACCCGCGTCTCGCCCTCGAAGGCCGCCAGCCCGCCGAGGAAGAACGTGAAGAACGGGTCGAAGCTCTCGCGCTCGACCGCGTCCCCACGCGCCTTCTCCGCCAGCTCTCTCGTCGAGCGCGCGTCGCTCCGCGCTGCGGTGTACGCCTTCCGCTGCGCGTTGAGCCGCGTGTCCGGTGCCGCGCCGTCCATCGTCACGGCCGCGACGAGCTCGCCATGTGTGTCCGCAACGAAGACCGAGACCGGGCTCGACGCTTCCCGCACGACGAAGTCCACGATCGCTTGTGCGCGGTCGAGCTTCACGAGGCGATTCTATGGGCCACCTGGACATCCACCCCTGCCACCGGAGAAGCGAAACGTGCTCTAGTTCACCTCGATGCGCTTCGACGTCGCCCGCCTCGCACGGCGAATCTTGGTCCTCGTAGTCGTCTCGGGCCTCCCCGCCTTGGCTGTCACAGCTCCCTCCGGCTGGCCCTCTACGGCAAACGCCGCCAGTCATGCCGCGACCTCCGCCTTCGAGGGAATCCGCCTGGAGAACGTGGCCAGTCGGGTCGGGCTCGACTTCCGTCAAGGGGCGTTTCGCTTCGGTGTCTCGCCCGACCCGGCGGCGATGACGGGCGGTGGTCTGTGTGCTCTCGACTACAACAACGACGGCTGGGTCGATCTGTTCGTCGTGAACTCGTACTCGCAGGCCGACATCGATCGGTGGCACAAGCGCGGTGGCCTGCCGCGGAGCGCGCTTTTCCGCAACACGAGGGGCCGCTTCCGAAACGTGACCCGCAGCTCCGGAGCGGGGCTCGCAGTCAAAGGCCAGGGCTGCGTCGCCGCGGATTTCAACGGAGACGGCCACATCGACCTCTTCATCACGGCCGACGGACGGAACAAGCTGCTCTGGAACAACGGCAACGGCACGTTCACCGAGGGCGCGGTGGCTGCCGGGATCAGGAGCTTCGGCTGGCATACGGGCGCGGCGGTCGCCGATGTCAACAGCGACGGCCGGCCCGACCTCTTCGTCGCCGGCTACACCGACGTCAACCTCCCGGTCTCCGGCTCGGCTGCCGGCTTTCCCAACAACTTCGCCGGAGTTCGCGACCTCCTCTATCTGAACATGGGTCGCGACAAGCACGGGCACTCGCGCTTTCGCGAGGTAGGCGTTCAGGCCGGCCTCGAGGCTGCGCGATTCGATCACACCCTCGGGGCAGTCTTCTCCGACTTCGACGGTGACGGCCGGCCCGATCTCTACGTCGCCAACGACGGCGACCCGAACCGGCTGTACCAGAACATCGCGTGGCCGGGTGGGAGAAAGGCCGATCCTGCGGGTCTCGGCTTCCGCTTCGAGGAGCGCGCAGCGATCGCGGGCGTGGCCGACCCGAATGCGGGGATGGGTGTCGCGGCTGCGGACTTCAACGGTGACGGACACACCGACTTGTTTGTCTCGAATTCCCGCGGCCAGCCCCATGCGGTCTACACCGGGCAACAGCCCCTCGCCTCCGGGTCGTCGTTCACCGACGTTCGAGCAGCGTTCGAACCTGCCTTTGGCAAGACGTTCACCGGCTGGGGCGCATCCTGGGTCGACCTCGACCTGGACGGCAATCCCGACCTGGTGCTCACGAACGGCGGCATCCCGGTTGCCAATCTCGCGCGGGACGCGCAGCCGATTCAGGTGCTCGAGAACATGGGCGCACCTGCGGGGTCCCCGCCCCGGTTCACGGACGGGACCGCACTCGTCGGCGGTTACGACCTTCCCAGGGTCGTCGGCCGCGGCCTCACGACGGCCGACTTCGACAACAACGGCCAGATGGACATCGCCATCAACACGATCGGCGGGAAGCTGGAGCTCCTGCGTCCGACGGGAGCCGTCGGCCAATGGCTTGCGGTGCGCCTCGCCAGGTTCTCTCCCGGAGCGGTCGTGACCGCGGTCCTCCCGGACGGTCGCAGGCTGGTACGCGAGGTACAGGCGGGGTCGAGCTATCTGTCGTCGCCAGACCCTCGAGTGCACTTCGGACTGGGCGCAGCGACGAGCGTGAGCCAGCTCATCGTTCGCTACCCGGACGGTCAGATCGTCTCCCGGAACAACGTTCCCGCCGACCGCATCATTTTCTTCCCCCGCCGGGCGCCGGGCGCGACCGCTGCACGATCGACCGCGCTCGCACGACCAGGTCGAAGCCTGCATCTCTCCCGGACTGCGCCGTACCTGATCGACGGGTGCACACGGGCCGACCTCCACGGGCACTCGGTCGCGCGCGTGTGGGACGAGGCAATGCTCGATTCGATCCGGCGTGATCTTCCGGCGCCGACCACCCACGCGCGGAACCTCTTCCACGTCTCGGCCGCGATGTGGGACGCCTGGGCGGCCTACGCCCCCAAGGCGGACGGCTACTTCGTCACCGAGAAGGACAAGGCGCCGGACGTCGAGGCCGCCCGGGAGGCCGCGATCAGCTACGCCGCCTACCGCGTCCTGCTCTGGCGCTACGCATACGGCGTGAACGTGCGGGTGACCTTCGACGAGCTCACCCGGACGATGCGCTCGCTCTGCTACCGGCTGGACTTCACGAGCATGAGGGGTCACTCACCGGCCGCACTCGGCAATCGCATCGCGGCCGCCGTGATCCGGTACGGACGGAAGGACGGCTCGCTCGAACGACTCCACTACGCCGACGAGAGCTACGTCCCGGTGAACGCACCGCTGGTGGTGAAGCAGCCCGGAACGGCCATGCACGATCCCACTTTCTGGCAGCCGCTCGCGCTCGACCAGACCGTGGCCCAGAACGGGCTCGCCGTCCCCGGCAAGGTGCAGACCTTCATCGGCGCGCAGTGGGGG
>DATDDZ010000030.1:0-7320 GCA_036523555.1 Gaiellaceae bacterium | reverse complement strand
AGGAGCTCTTCGGCGCCTGGCTCGCGGAGATTCCGCAGCACGTCCTCGGCGAGGAGCTCGCGCCCTATGACGGGAAGCTCTCCGTCGCCGGCGAGCACAATCGCCGGAACGCGGCCTGCGCGCTCGCGGCGCTCGAGCTCGCGGGCGTCGCCCGGGCCGAGGCCGAGCCGATGCTCGCGGAGTTCACGGGCGCCACGCGGCGGCTCGAGCACAGAGGGACGGTGCGCGGAGCCGAGGTGTACGACGACTACGCCCATCATCCGGCCGAGATCACGGCGACGCTGCGGGCGCTCCGCGACCATGGCCGCCTTCTCGTCCTCTTCCAGCCGCACCTGTATTCGCGGACGCGACATCTCGCACACGGACTGGCAGAGGCGCTCGCGCTCGCCGATGTCGTCGCCGTCACGGACATCTACGCCGCGCGCGAGCAGCCGGTCGCGGGTGTCAGTGGCAAGGTCGTGGTCGATCGGCTCGCCGAGCTTCGACCTGGGATGGCGCTCGCGTGGACCCCGTCCGTGGAGGACGGTGTCGGCTATCTGGCGAGCGTGCTGCGCGAGGGTGACCGTGTCGTCACGATCGGCGCGGGAGACGTGGACAGGGCGGCGGCGCTGCTGTTGGAGGAGGGACGGTGAAGATCGAGCACGACGTCCTCATGTCACGGTTCACGACCCTCGGCACGGGCGGCCCCGCGCGCGCACTCGCTCGGCCGGGCACGCTCGCCGAGCTCGAAGAGGCCCTCGCTGTCGCGGCCGAAGAGCACCTTCACGTTGCGACCGTCGGTCTCGGATCGAACCTGCTCGTCGCCGACGAGGGCTTCGACGGGCTCGTCCTCAAGCTGGCCGGAGAGCTCGCCGGTGCAGAGGTGCACGGCGACCTCCTGGTGGCGGGCGGCGGCGCGACGAACGCGGTGTGCCTGCATCGCGCCCGGGCGGCGGGCCTCGGCGGCTTCGAGTTCGCCTGCGCGATCCCGGGGACGACCGGTGGGGGAGTCTGGATGAACGCCGGCGCGTACGGCGGGGACTGGGCGGGGATCCTCGCGCGGGCGCTCGTCGTCGACGGCGACGGCGCTCACTGGCGGACCCCTGCCGAGCTCGGGCTGAAATACAGGAGGTCCGATCTCCGACACGACCAGGTGGTGGCGCGGGTCGAGTTCCGCCTCACCCCGCGGCCGGTCGACGAGATCAGGGCGACGATCAGCGAGCTCCAGGCACGCCGAAAAGCCGCGCAGCCGACCAACAAGCGGACGTACGGCAGCGTCTTCAAGAATCCCGACCACGAGCTCACCGCGGGGCGGATGCTCGAGGCCTGCGGTCTGAGGGGATACCGAATCGGGGGCGCCCAGATCTCCCCTCGGCACGCGAACTTCATCGAGAACGCCGACGGCGCACGATCCGCTGACGCGGTTGCGTTGATGGCCGAGGCCCGTCGGCGCGCCTCGGAGCAGTACGGCGTCGAGCTCGAGCACGAGGTCGTGTTCCTCGGGCCGCTCGAGCTGCCGCCGCTCGGCGGGTAGGACCGTCGGGCCGCACGGCGAAGTCAGCCGCATGGCCGAGCAGGCTCTGCAGCTGCGTACGAGGAGGCGCGCCCATTCGCGTTCGGACCTCGCGCGGTTCATCCCGTCCGGTCGTTCGATCGCCCTTGGACTGGCTCTGATCGCCGCCGTCGCGGGAATGTACGCGCTTGCCCGTGGGACTTCGATGTTCGCGGTGCAGCGCATCGACGTGCTCGGGGCGTCGCCGGCGGTCGCCTCCCAGGTCGAGACGCTGCTCCGCACATACCAGGGAAGGAGCCTCGTCGCGGTCGACGGCACCTCGGTCGAGCATCGGGTCGGCGGACTGTCGACCGTACGGAGCGCGGTGGTCGACCGCGCCTTCCCGCACACGCTGACCATCCGTGTTCAGCCCGAGATCCCCGTCGCGGTCCTCCGGCGGGGCGGAGGCTCGTGGCTCGTCTCCGCGCGTGGACGCGTGATCGCTCCGGTCGCACGGGGAACGCATCGCTCGCTGCCCCGCATCTGGCTGCCTCAGCAGACCGACATCACGGTGGGATCCCTGCTGGGCAACGACCCCGGCGGCCTCGCAGCCCGGTCGCTCTCCACCTTCGTCGGCAGCGGTTTCACGAAAAGGATCTCGTTTGTCCGCGCGCTCCAGGGCCAGATCACCCTCGGGTTGCGGGGTGGGCTGGAGGTGCTGCTCGGAGCTCCGCTCGACCTTCCCCTCAAGATCGGGATCGTCCGTGGGCTGCTCCCGACCTTCGCGCCGGTGTCGCAGGGCGGCCCGACCTATCTCGACGTGACCGTTCCCGAGCGTCCCGTCGCAGGACGCAACCCTCGACTCTCAGGTTGAGCTTTATGGTACGCCGCGTTGACAGCGGGGGACGGGCAACGTACCCTGCTTCGCAGAGAGGGCTCGACCGCCCCAACGCTTTACTCCAGCTTGAGGTCGAGCACGGCCAATCGACATGAACCAGACCGGTAACTATCTCGCCGTCATCAAGGTGATCGGCATCGGCGGAGGCGGCACGAACGCCGTCAACCGCATGGTCGACGCAGGCCTGTCCGGCGTCGAGTTCATCGCGGTCAACACCGATGCGCAGGCGCTCCTGATGACGGACGCCGACGTGAAGATCCAGGTCGGCGCGGATTCGACCCGAGGCCTCGGCGCCGGTGCCGATCCCGCCGTCGGCCTGACCGCCGCCCAGGAGAGTCGCGACGACCTCAAGGACGCGCTCAAGGGCGCGGACATGATCTTCATCACGGCGGGCGAGGGAGGGGGCACCGGCACAGGCGGAGCGCCCATCGTTGCCGAGCTGGGGCAAGAGCTCGGCGCGTTGACGGTCGGCGTGGTCACCCGCCCCTTCGCCTTCGAGGGCCGGAAGCGCGCAGACCAGGCGGAGAAGGGCATCGACCAGCTGCGCGACCGCGTCGACACACTGATCGTGATCGAGAACGACCGCCTGCTTCAGGTCGTCGAGCGGCAGACATCGGTCGTGGACGCATTCCGGATGGCGGACGACATCCTCCGCCAGGGCGTCCAGGGCATCACCGACCTGATCACCGAGCCCGGACTGGTCAACCTCGACTTCGCCGACGTCCGGACGATCATGCGCGACGCGGGCTCGGCACTGATGGGAATCGGCAGCGCGTCCGGAGAGAGCCGGGCCGCGGAAGCCGCGCGTACGGCGGTCTCGTCCCCGCTGCTCGAGGCCTCGATCGAAGGGGCGACCGGGATCCTGCTCAACGTCACCGGCGGCTCCGGGATCGGGCTCTTCGAGGTCAACGAGGCGGCGGAGGTCGTGACGGGTGCCGCAGACCAGAACGCGAACGTCATCTTCGGCGCAGTCATCGACGACTCGATGGGAGAAGAGGTCAAGGTCACAGTGATCGCGACGGGCTTCGGGGCCAAGACCGGCCGACGCCGCCGGCGGGACAAGACGGAGCACGAGGCACCGCTGCCCGCCCTTGCCGCAACCGAGGAGTTCGAGGTCTCGCAGGACACCCTCGACGTGCCCTCGTTCCTCCGGGACGACTGACCGAGCCGCCGCCGGGCCGTCCGGCGCTGGTTAGCATCGTCGGGGCATGGTCCGAACGCTGCAGCTGACCCCGCTCCACGATCGACACGTTGCCCTCGGCGCTCGGATGGTGCCGTTCGCCGGCTGGGACATGCCGGTCCAGTACGAGGGGGTGATCCCCGAGCACAGGGCCGTTCGAGCGGACTGCGGTGTGTTCGACGTCTCGCACATGGGCGAGTTCGAGGTGGAGGGCCCGCGTGCCACTGAGCTGCTCCAGTCCGCGCTCTCGAACGACCTCGACAAGATCGGGCCGGGGCAGGCCCAGTACACGCTCCTGACGAACGAGCACGGCGGGATCCTCGACGACCTGATCGTCTATCGCCTCGGCGACTTCCGGTATCTGCTGATCGTGAATGCTGCCAACCGCGAGTCGGACTTCCGCTGGCTGAAGACCCGGGAGCTGCCGGGCTCTGACGTGCGCGACGTCTCCGACGAATACGCCCTCCTCGCCGTTCAGGGACCGCGGGCGATCGAGCGACTCGGCCTGCCGGAGGCGAAGCCGTTCACCTTCGCGGAGGCGGAGATCGACGGGATCGAGTGCATGGCGAACCGCACCGGCTACACCGGCGAGAGAGGCTGCGAGCTGCTCGTCATGGCCGAGGATGCCGGCGCGCTGTGGGACGGGGTGCTCGCGCGCGGCGCTGTGCCCTGCGGGCTCGGCGCCCGCGACACGCTGCGGCTCGAGGCGTGCTTCCCGCTGCACGGAAACGACATCACCGGCGACACCGATGCGATCTCGGCCGGGCTCGCCTGGTGCTGCGCGCTCGACAAGGATTTCACCGGCGCCGCAAGGCTCCGGGAGATCAAGGACAGCGGGCCGGAGAGGAGACTCGTCCCCTTCGTCATGGACGACAAGGCCGTACCACGCCAGGGAATGGCGATCGCGGGCGGGGGCGAGGTGACCTCGGGCACCCACTCGCCGATGCTCGACCGCGGCATCGGGCTCGGCTACGTGCCGGCGGACGCGTCCGCCACCGGGACCGATCTGACGATCGACGTCCGGGGGCGGGAGCGGGGCGGGCACGTCGTCAAGCGACCGATCTACGAGCGAGAGGAGTAGCCGAAGATGGCTGCCACCGAGACCTATCCAGATGACCTCAGGTACCACGCAGAACACGACTGGGCGCGCATCGAGGGCGACGAGGCCGTGCTTGGCATCACCTGGTTCGCGCAGGACTCGCTCGGGGAGCTCGTGCACTACGAGGCTCCGAAGGAAGGTGACGCTGTGCAGAAAGACTCCCCCTACGGGGAGATCGAGTCGGTGAAGGCGGTCTCGGACGTGATCGCGCCGCTCTCCGGCGAGGTGATCGAGGTCAACCAGAAAGTCGTCGACGAGCCCGAGACCGTCAACGCCGATCCCTACGGCGAAGGATGGCTCGTACGCATTCGCCTGAGTGATCCCGCGCAGGCGGACGCGCTCCTGGACGTCGACGCGTACAAGCAGGTCGTCGCAGAAGCCTGAGTTGGGCTACCTCTCACTGACAGATGCGGACCGCGAGGTCATGCTCGCGGCGATCGGAGTCTCCTCGGTGGAGGAGCTCTTCCGAGACATCCCTCCCGGGGTCCGGTTCGACAGGGCGCTCGCGCTCGAGCCGCCGCTCGGCGAGCAAGAGCTCACACGCCACCTCGAGGAGCTCGCGGCCCGGAACATCGACACGGGCCGGGAGCTCTCCTTCCTCGGGGCGGGGATCTACGACCACTACGTGCCGGCGATCGTCGACGCCGTGCTTCAGCGCGGCGAGTTCCTGACTGCGTACACGCCGTATCAGCCGGAGCTCAGCCAGGGCGTCCTGCAGGCGATCTTCGAGTACCAGACCGTGATCTGCGAGCTGACGGGCATGGACGTCTCGAACGCGTCCGGCTACGACGGCACGACCGTCGCGGCCGACGCCTGCTTCATCGCGAAGCACGCGACCGGCCGCACGAAGGTCGTGATCACCGAGGCGACGAACCCGCAGGTCCGTCAGGTCGTGAAGACGTACGCGCCCGGGTTCGGGCTCGAGGTCGTCGAGGTCGCGCACCGCGGCGGCACGACGGATCCCGACGAGCTCCAGAGAGCGGCAACCGATGCTGCCTGCGTCATCTTCCAGCAGCCGAACTTCTTCGGCTGCCTCGAGCCGGCGCCGGATCTGGCGGCCGTGGCGAACGAGGCGGAAGCGATCGCCGTCGCGCACGTGGACCCGATCTCGCTGGGCGTCCTGGAGGCTCCGGGGTCGTACGGCTGCGGCATTGCCATCGGCGAGGGTCAGGGCGCCGGGAACTACCAGTCGTTCGCAGGCCCTCACTACGGGTTCCTCGCCGCCAAGACGGAGTTCACCCGGCGGATGCCCGGTCGGATCGTGGGGGAGACCGTCGACGCCGCCGGCGACCGCGGCTATGTCCTGACCCTGCAGACCCGTGAGCAGCACATCCGCCGTGAGAAGGCCACGTCGAACATCACGACGAACCAGACGCTTCTGGCCCTCGGCGGGCTCGTGTACCTGTCCTGGCTCGGGCCGCAGGGCCTCCGCGAACTGGGGGAGACCTGCATGAGCCTCGCCGACCACGCCAAGCGCAGGCTGGTCGACGCGGGACTCGAGCTGGTGTTTGCCGATCGGGCAACGTTCAAGGAGTTTGCCGTGCGCACCGGACGACCTGCGACGGAGGCGATCCGCCAGGCGCGCACGCACGGAGTGCACCCGGGTTACCCACTCGGCCGGGACTACGAAGCTCTCGACGATGCGGTACTGGTCGCGCTCACGGAGCGGCGAACGCCGGAGGACGTCGACCGCCTCGTGGAGGCACTGGCCCGATGAAGCTCATCTTCGAGAAGTCGCGCGCAGGCCGTCGTGGCGGGGAGCTACCCCATTACGACCTCCCGCGCGTCGAGGTTCCGGAGGAATTGCGTCGCAGGGAGGCTCCCCGCCTCCCCGAGCTCGCGGAGCCGGAGGTGCTGAGGCACTTCACCGAGCTGTCGACGCGCAACTTCGGGATCGACACGGGCTTCTATCCGCTCGGCTCGTGCACGATGAAATACAACCCGCGCGTCAACGAGCGCCTCGTGATGCTCCCGGGCTTCCGCGACCTCCACCCCTACCAGGACGAGGACGAGATCCAGGGCGCGCTGGAGCTGATGTGGCGGCTGCAGGAGATCCTGATCGAGGTCTGCGGGCTTCACGCCTGCTCGCTCCAGCCGGCGGCCGGATCGCAAGGCGAGCTCACGGGGCTCATGCTCATCCGTGCGTACTTCGCGGACCGGGGCGAGGGGGACCAGCGCGACACGATCATCACCGCCGACACCGCGCACGGGACGAACCCGGCCAGCGTCACCATGTCCGGCTACAAGCTCGCCAAGGCCAGGACCGACGAGCGAGGCAACGTCGACATCGCGCACCTGCGGGAGCTGGTCGACGAGCACACGGCCGGCCTCATGCTCACGAACCCCTCGACGCTCGGGCTCTTCGACGAGCACATCGAAGAGATCGCCGAGATCTTTCACGGCGCGGGAGCGCTCCTCTACTACGACGGCGCCAACCTGAACGCCGTCTGCGGCATCTCACGCCCGGGCGACATGGGCTTCGACATCGTGCACATCAACCTGCACAAGACGTTCTCGCAGCCGCATGGCGGCGGGGGTCCAGGCGGCGGGCCGATCGTCGTCCGTGACACACTCGAGCCGTTCCTCCCTGTGCCGGCCGTCGTCAGGGACGGCGAGCGGTTCCGGCTCGACTACGAGCGGCCGAAGTCGATCGGGAAGGTGCGCGGGTACAC
>DATDDZ010000029.1:0-7226 GCA_036523555.1 Gaiellaceae bacterium | reverse complement strand
ACCCGCGGAGAAGTGGCCGAGTGGCTGAAGGCGGCGCCCTGCTAAGGCGTTATGGGGGTGAATACCTCCATCGAGGGTTCGAATCCCTCCTTCTCCGCTTCTAACAAGATTCGCCTTCGACTGTGGCGAAAGCCTGCACGCGGAAGCCGGCAGGCGCTTTCAACGCACAGTCGTGAAGCGCCAGGTTCAGCTGGGCTGCGGCGAAGGCGATCGGACGCATGAGCACCGCAATGTCGAGCCTCGTCTGCATGGGGGGCCACAACGAAGATCGGCACGCTCGTCCTTGGCGGCCAGCCCAGAAAGGGGGAGGGCGAACCGATCGGGGACAATGACTTCCTTTCATCGGCTTCGAGGTTCGCCCTGGCGACGGCTACAATCCCGCTCCGCATGCGGGGACGGAGGAGTCGAGGGTTCGAATCCTCATTCTCCGCTTCGCAGCACGGAGAGGTGTCCGAGTGGCCTAAGGAGCGCGACTGGAAATCGCGTACGTGCTGAAAGGTGCGTCGCGGGTTCAAATCCCGCCCTCTCCGCTTCTCCTTCTCGCCAGGTCAGGTTGTCGGTCCAAGGCACGGCCGGGAAAGTCGGGGTCAGACCCTGGAGTTTCGGTCACGGCCGGGTGCGACATGAAGTTCGTGCCGGAGGTGTGGCAAGACCGCGCCGAGTTATCGGGCAATGGCCGACTCGCACGTCGTGCGAGGATCGGCCCGTGCCCGACCTGGCGTTCCTGATCCGCCCCGCGACTGAAGACGACCGCCTCGCTATCGCCGTCCTCTTCGCCGAGATCGCCGAGGAACGGGACGGAATCGCGACCGAGCCGCCGGTCGACGTCGAGGCGCGTGCCGCGAGCTGGAACGTGGATGCCGCACTGGTCGCGGTCTCCGGCGGCGAGATCGTGGGCTCGCTTCATCTCTTTCCGAGCCCGCACGGCTTCGCGGAGCTCGGAATGGGCGTGGCGCGCGAGTGGCGTGGCCGAGGCGTCGGCTCGGCCCTCCTCGCTGCCGCGATCGAGTGGGCGCGTGAGCACGGCGTCCATAAGCTGAGCCTCGGCGTCTTCGCGCACAACGCGTCGGCAATCGCGCTCTACCGCAAGTTCGGATTCGTCGAGGAAGGGCTCCGCGTCAAGCACTACCGCCGGGCGAGCGGCGAGCTCTGGGACGCGATCGAGATGGGACTGCTCCTCTGATTCAAACGAAGGGAACGAGACGTGTTCCGGTCGCTTTGAAGGTCGCGAACACCGTGCCGCCGCGTGCGAGCTCGAGCTTCTCGGCGGAGAGGGCCGTGACCTCGGCGGTGATCGGGCCGACGCGCACACGCACGCGATTGCCGACGGCCGCGACGGAGCGGATATCACCCTGTATCAGGTTCAGCGCCGAGTCTTCGTGGCGGAGGCGGCCGATCGAGACCTCCCAGGGATAGACGACGACGCCGACGTCACCCTCGCCCCGATCCGTCGAATAGACGAGCTCGCCGGTCTCCAGCTCGATCAGCGTCATGTCGTCGTCGAGCCGACGGGCCTTGCCTCGGATCAGGTTGGCGCCGGTGAATGATGCGACGAAGGCATCCGCGGGCCGGTCGACGAGCTCGTCCGGCGCGGCGAGCTGGCGAAGCCGTCCCGCGACGATGACGCCGACGTGGTCGGCGAGCGCGGCAGCGTCCTCGAAGTCGTGGGTGACGAGGATGACCGGCAGCGCGAGCTCGCGGAGCAGCTCCTGGAGCTCGGCGCGGACTGTGCCCTTCGTGTGCGCGTCGAGTGCCGAGAGCGGTTCGTCGAGCAGGATCACGCCGGGGCCGCGTGCGAGCGCGCGGGCGAGCGCGACCCGTTGGCGCTCTCCGCCCGAGAGCGACGCCGGCCTGGCGTCGGCGAGATGGTCGATCCGGAAGCGCTCGAGGTACTCGTCGGCACGTTCCTTCCCGGCGTAGGCCACGTTCTGGCGGACGGTGAGGTGCGGGAAGAGGGCGTATTCCTGGAAGACGAGCCCGACCCGGCGCTCGTCGGGCCTGCGGAAGAGTCTCCGGTCGCTGTCCAACCAGACGTCGCCGTCGAGCGTGATCCGCCCCCGCGGCGGGTGCGCGAGCCCCGAGATCGCCTTGAGCACCGAGGTCTTGCCTGCACCCGACGGACCGACCAGCGCGACCGTCCGGTCGACCTCGAGCGCTAGCTCCAGCTCGAAAGTGCGAAGCGGGAGCGTGAAGTCTGCTCGGAGGGTTGCCATAGGAAGGTCAGCTTCAGCGAGAGCAGCAGGGCCGCGCTGATCAGGACGAGCAGCGCGCTGATGGCGAGCGTGACATTGAAGTTCACCTCGAACTCCGCATAGATCGCGAGCGGCAGGGTCTGTGTCACGTGCTCGAGGCTGCCGGCGAACATGATCGTGGCGCCGAACTCGCCGAGGCCACGGGCGAACGCGAGGGCCTCACCTGCCGCGAGGCCGCCGCGTGCCATGGGGAGCACGATGCGGAAGAACGTGCGGGCCGGGCCTGCTCCGAGCGTGCGGGACGCGGCGACGAGGTCCGGGTCGATCGCCTCGAAGGCGGCGATCGCCTGGCGGATGTAGAGCGGGCTGGCGACAAAGGCGACCGCGATCGTGACCGCGGCCTGGGTAAACGGCAGCGTGATCCCCGCGAGCCGGAGGGTCGAGCCGAGTAGCCCGAATCGGCCGAAGGCGGCGAGCAGGCCGATGCCGGCGACCGCGGGGGGAAGCACGAGGGGTAGCTCGACGAGGGTGACGCAGGCGTTGCGGCCGGGGAAGCGACGGCTGGCGAGCAGGTAGGCGGTCGGGGTACCGAACAGCAGGATGAGCGCCTGCGCGATCAGAGTCGTCTTGAGGCTGACGATCAGGGCGTCCGTCACGACAGGGTTCGAGAGCTGGTCGACGAGCCGACCGGGCGACACGTGCACGAAGATCGCCAGCAGCGGCAGCGCCAGAAACGCCATCGTCACTGCGGCCCCGAGGAAGTAGAGCAGGGCGAGCAGGGCTCTTCGCATCGTCTGCCCGGTCGCCCGCCTCAGCTACCCGGGCTCGCCCCGGGTATCGGTACGAAGCCGGCTGCACGCAGCTTCTTCTGGCCGGCTTTGCCGACCACCTCATTCATGAACCGCCGTGCGGCCGCCTTGTTATCGCTCGACGAGAGCACGGCCATGGCGTAGGTCACCTTCGGCTGCGCCCAGGCGGGGATCTTGATCACCTTCACCTTGCCCGGCACCGTCTTGGCGTCGGTGGAGTACACGAACCCGGCATCCGCCTCGCCGAGGGCCACCTTCGACAGGACGCTGCGCACGTCGGATTCACGGCTGACCACGTTCGACAGCACGCTCGTCAGCCCCATCTGCCTGAGCACCTGGAGCGTGTAGTTTCCGACGGGCACGGCGGGAGCGGCGATCACGAGCTTGACGCCCGGCTTCCTCAGGTCGTAGACGCTGTGGATGCCGGCCGGGTTCGACGTCGGCACGACGAGCACGAGCCGGTTGCGGGTGAACACGACCGGCTTCTGCACGAGTCCGCCGGCGAACAGCTGGGCGGGGATCGTCGTGTTGGCCGAGGCGAACACGTCGGCAGGCGCTCCCTGGGTGATCTGCGCCGCCAGTGTGCTCGAGGCGCCGAATGAGTACCTCGGGCCCGGATCGATCTTCGGGAAGACGTCCGTCAACGAGGCTGCCGCGTAGACCGTAATCCCGCTCACTCGCGTGGAGACGTGCGTGCTTGGACGTCCCGCGGCACTCGCTGCCGACACGAAGAGGAGGATCGCGGCGAGGATCATGGTGAATCCGCGCGCCGACATCAGTGCTCGACCATGACGGACGTGGACTTGATCACGGCGACGACGTGGTTGCCCGGCTTGATCCCGAGCTCCTCGACCGCGTCGGCCGTGACGACCGCTGTCAGCACTGCCGGCTCGGTGACCACCATTTCCACCTGAGCCATCAACCCCTCGACCCTCACGCTCGAGACGATGCCGCCGAAGCGGTTTCGGGCGCTCATGTGGGGCTCGGGTTGAGTGGCGCCGCGTAGCCGCTCGATCTCCTTCGCAGCCACGATCCGGCGATTGCTCGGGTCGCGCTTCGTCTTGATCCGACCCTGACGGTCCCACCGGCGGAGCGTGTCGAGGCTGATCCCGAGCGTGCGGGCTGCCTCACCGGCGCTGTAGAAGTCCCTCGGCATGCCTCACCCCCTCCTAGCTCGTAAACGCATCCAGCGCGTCCGACGCCTCGTCGACCGTGAGCGCCCGGGGGAACGCGGTCCCGATCGGGCCGAAGCCCGAGAGCCGCCTGAAGACACTCAGGTGCTGCGCCTCATTCGCGGCGATCCGGGCGACCGGCTCTTTGAGCGCATCTGTCTGCAGGCCTGCGACCGCGCCGAGGTATGCCCCCAGGAACGTGGTCTCGAGGGTCACGCCGAGCTTCGCGATCGACTTCCTCGAGGCAAAGGCGCCCTTCGGGTAGGAGAACTCGAAGTCTGCTGCGACCGCAGGTGTCTGCCCGGCGCCGCTGAGGATGTCGGAAACGTCCCGGTAGTGCTCCTGCTCGTTGGCGCGCGCCCGCCTCAGATCTCCCAAGACCTCTCCGCCGAGCCGCTTCGAGTTGATCGCGCGCGCGTAGAAATCGGAGGCCAGCAGTTCGGCGCTGACCAGCAGGCGCGCATAGGCAAGATCGCCATCCGGGATCGCGTGGGCCGCCGCCGCGTCGGTGAAGTGCTCCCCGGCCAGCCCGCCAAACAGGAGGGCTGCACCGGCCCTCGCGCCTCGAGTGAAAAGCCGATCCCTGCTTAGTCGGGCGATGGCCGTGGCCGCTCCGATCGATCGTGTCGCAGGTTGCCTTGGAAATGCCTATGTAAGCGCGATCCGGGTCTACCCTACCATTGGGCACGGCAATCTGGGCGACGTGTCGTCAACGTAACGAGAAGCGATGCGAGACTTCGAGCTGGTCATCATCGGTGGAGGGTTGGCGTCGGCGCGGGCGATCAGGGCGTACCGGGAGAGCGGAGGCGAGGGGCGCGTGTTGCTCGTCTCGAAAGACGGTGTTCTTCCTTATCACCGACCCCCGCTTTCGAAGAGTTACTTGCGCGGCGAGACGGAAGCCCGTGCCGCTTTCGTCGAGAGCGACACGTTCTATGCCGAAAGCGGCGTCGAGGTGCTGCTGGCCACCGCGGTAGGAAAGGTCGATAGCCGGGCACGCGAGGTCGAGATCGAGGATGGAAAGCGTTTCCGTTTCCACCAGCTGCTGATCGCCAGCGGTGCGCAGCCGCGCCGCCTCGACAGTCCCGGCGCAGACCTGCCCGGAGTGTTCTCCCTTCGCGCTCTCGCCGACGCGACGGTCATTCTCGAGGCGGCCGACCAGGCGCGGGAAGCGCTCGTGATCGGCGGTGGCTTCATCGGCATGGAGGTCGCCGCCTCGCTCCGCCATCTCGGCCTCGAAGTCACGCTCGTCAACCGCGCCAGCGGCCTCTTCCATGCGCTCGAGGCGCCGGAGCTCGAGCGCGAGGTCGCCGTCTTCTTCGCCGACAACGATGTCAACTTGCTCCTCCCCGACGAGGTCGCCGCCTTTCGCGGCCGTTCCCACGTCGACTCGATCGAAACGGAGATGGGCAAGACGCTGGCGACTGACTTCGCCGTTGCAGGCATCGGCGTCGAGCCAGTCGTCGACTTCCTCGAAGGAAGTGGCCTCGAGTTGGACAACGGAGTCTTCGTCAACGAGCGCTTCGAAACCAACGTGCCCGGAATCTTTGCGGTCGGTGACGTCGCCAACTTCTACGACCCCCTCTACAAACGGCAGCGTCGCATCGAGCACTGGTCGAACGCCAACTACCAGGGTGTGGAGGTCGGTCGCAGGCTCGCCGGAGCAAGTGGCGGCTACGACACGGTCTCGACCTTCTTCACCGAGATCTTCGGGCTGACGATCAAGGTGTTCGGCGATCTCAGCTCACACGACGAGCTCATCGTTCGCGGCTCACTCTCTGATCGAAACCTGCTCGGTTTCTACCTCGAGCGTGGACGGCTGATAGCAACGCTCCTCACCGGCCAGACAGAGGAGACCGAGGAAGGCCTCAAGCGCCTCATCAAAGATCGAGCGGTCGTCGACTCCGGCGACCTCGAAGACGAGTCGACGGACGTTCACACCCTTCTCAGTGCGGCAACCAACAAGACCTAAGGCCGCCTGTCACCCCGAAAGCGGAGGGGGAGGGATTTGAACCCTCGATCCGCCTAACGACGGATAACGGTTTTCGAGACCGCCGCATTCGACCGCTCTGCCACCCCTCCGGAGACAGCAGGGTAGCGGTCGCCTCCCCTCGCCGTGATCGTCCCGTTACGCTCGCCTCGATGACGCCGGGCCCGCTCAACATCTGGGACTACGAGCGACTCGCCGCGGAGAAGCTCGACGCCAATGCCCACGCCTACTACGTCGGCGGGGCGGGCGACGAGGTCACGCTTCGTGACAACCTCGCCGCGTTCAAGCGCCGAAAGCTTCGCCCTCGCATCCTCGTCGACGTCAGCTCGGTCACGACCGCCACCACCGTGCTGGGGGCGGAGATTGCGATGCCGATGCTGCTCGCCCCGCTGGCGCTCCAGCGGATGGCGCACGACGAGGGCGAGCTCGCCGCCGCACGCGCGGCGGCCAAGGCCGGCACCATCATGTGCCTCTCGACCGCCGCCACCGTCCGCCCGGCGGACGTCGCGCGCGCGGCGCCCGAGGGCGGTCGCTGGTTTCAGGTCTACGTGTTCGAGAAGAGAGGGCTGACGGAGGACCTGATCGACGAGGCCGTCGCGAGCGGCTTCTCGGCGCTCGTCGTGACCGTGGATGCCCCATTTCTCGGGCGGCGAGAGCGTGACATCCGCGTCGATTTCAAGATCCCGGAGCACCTCACGCCGGCAGGGGACATCTTCGGGCTCGGCTTCGACGCCTCGCTGAGCTGGCGCGACCTCGAGTGGCTTGCCGGTTACGGGCTGCCCGTCGTCGTCAAGGGCATCCTCACCGCCGAGGATGCAGCGCTCGCGTGCGAGCACGGAGCGGCCGGAGTCGTGGTCTCCAACCACGGTGGCCGCCAGCTCGACGGCGTCCCCGCGTCGCTCGACGTGCTCGAGGAGGTGGTCGCGGCCGTCGACGGCCGTGGGGAGGTCTACCTCGACGGCGGCGTACGCCGCGGGACCGATGCGCTGAAGGCACTCGCGCTCGGCGCTCGGGCCGTGTTCGTCGGACGCCCGCTCGTCTGGGGGCTCGCCGTGGGCGGAGAGGA
>DATDDZ010000028.1:0-1698 GCA_036523555.1 Gaiellaceae bacterium | reverse complement strand
GCACGGCTACCCGTGCGATCCCCGCCAGGGCAGGATTCCCGGAGCACGGCACATCCAAGTGCAGGAGCTCTTCGGTGCCGACGGCCGGCCGCTCCCCGGCGACCACGTCCGTGCGCTCGTCGGCGATCCGGACGAGATCGTCGCGTACTGCCACTCGGGCTCCCGCTCGGCCCTTGCCACGCTAGCGCTGCGCGCCGCCGGGTACCGGGCACGCAACTACGCGGGCTCGTGGCACGAGTGGTCCCGTCACGAGGACCTCCCGATCGAGAAGGGCTAGGCGGCAGTAGCCATGCGCTCGGCGACGCTGACGAACGCGTCGCACAGCTCACGGCCGAGCGCGTTCCAGCTGGCGATCCGCTCGACCGTCTCCGCCATCAGCGCGTCGTAGTCGAGCTTCGGCTCGTCCCGCTCGTCCACCCAGCCCTGCACCTGCCGGAGCGTGACCTCCGGATGGAACTGCACTCCCCAGGCGTTCTCGCCGAGCCGGAACGCCTGCGTGCAGATGCGGCTCCGCGCGAGCTCCTGGGCTCCCGCCGGGACGTCGTACGTGTAGTAGTGCCACTGAAACGAGCAGAAACGCCGGGGGAGCCGGCCGATCAGCGGATCGCCTGTTGCGGCCTCGGTCGTCTCGACCGGGTACCACCCGATCTCAAAGTCCTCCGCGGGCCGTACTCCCGCGTGGGCCGCCTTCGCGAGCAACTGCGCCCCGAGGCAGATGCCGAGCACCGGGATGCCCAGGTCGACCAGGCGCTGGAGGAAGAGGTTTTCGTCGCGCAGCCACGGGTGATGGCGGTCCTGGTCGGCGTGCATCGCGCCGCCGAAGACGAGGACGGCTCCATATGCGTCGAGCGGCTTCGGGATCGGGGTGCCCCACGCGAGGCTCCACTCCTCGAGCCGGTGGCCGCGCTCGGCGACGACGTCACCGAAGACGCCGGAGCGCACGCGCGCGCCGTGGATCACCCCGAGGACGTCCACGACTAGGCGCCGGGCGAAACCGGGACGTTCGCGGCCTGCAGCAGCCGCTGCAGAGCCTTTGCGTTGGCGGCGGCCTGGGCCATTCGCCCTCCGTGTCCGTCGGGGCTCGTCGCATTGTTGTTGAAGAACGCGAATGCCTGGTCGGACTTCCCCGCGATCTCCTGTAGCGGGCGCGTCCACTCTTCGAGCTCCTCGTCGGAGTAGAGGTAGTCGAACCGCTCGGCGGCGCTTCCGCCGCGCTTGTTCCAGGTCTCCGCGTTGCGGCCGTGGAAGCGGACGTACGCTGCGGGGCCCGTGACCGCGACCACGGTCGGGACGAGGTTCTTCGCGCCCTCGATCCGGGGGGCGTCGACGATCACGTGCCCGGCGTCGATTTCTTCGAGGAAGCGAAGAGTGTCGTCACGGTGCTCGTCGTCCAGCCAGCTCACGTGGCGGAACTCGACGAACATGCGGTCGGCCCCGACCTGCCGCCGCGCCCAGCGCAGGTAATCGAGCGAGCTGTCCTTGTAGACGACGTAGGACGGAAACTGGAAGAGGATGCCGCCGAGCTTCCGGGTGGCGCGGAGCGGCTCGAGCGCCTCGAGGAAGCGACGGAAGACCTCGCCGCGAAACTCGCGCGACGGCCGCTCGACGCGTCCGCGCTCGTCCGTCGGCGCTTCGTCGCGCAGGTCCGGCGGCAGCGACTGCACTTTGACCGGATGGCGCGTCATCAGGCCGAAGGCC
>DATDDZ010000027.1:0-4723 GCA_036523555.1 Gaiellaceae bacterium | reverse complement strand
AGCCGGCCCGCGTCGCGTCGAACGGGCGCGATGCCCGCGGCGGATCCTCGTCCTCGACGGCGAGGCCGCGCATGGCCGTGAAGCCGGCGAGGATGAGCGGGTGCATGCACGCCTCCGCGCCGCCCGCGAGGACCGCGTCGGCACCGCCTCGCTTGATCAGCTCCGCCGCCTCGCCGATCGCATGCGAGCCGGTCGCACAGGCCGACACGACCGCGTAGTTGGGGCCTCTGATCTCGAGCGAGATCGCGAGCTGCCCGCTGGCGGAGTCGACGAGGACGTTCGGCAGGAAGTTCGGGGAGACCCGGTCCGGCCCGCGCTCCCGACGCACTTCCTCCTGCTCGAGGATGCCGCTGACACCGCCGATCGCCGTTCCGAAGACGATCCCGACCCGCATCGGGTCGAAGCCGTTCAGGCCCGAGTCGCCCATTGCCTCGCGGGCGGCACCGAGTGACAGCAAGACGTTCCGCTCGAGCTTCCTCACCTCCTTCGGAGAGGCGACGAGGCTCGGATCGAAGTCCTTCACCTCGGCGGCGATCCGCACCGGCAGGCCCGTCGCGTCGAACCCGCGGATCCAGTCGATCCCACTCTTGCCGGCGAGCGCTGCGTCCCAGGTGGACCGCGCATCGTTCCCGAGCGGTGTGACCGCGCCGATTCCGGTGACCGCGACCCTCCGCATCACGGGAGCTTAGACAGGGTCTGGTCGCAGGAGGTTACGGGCGCGGGGCGGCCGGGTAAGAACGTCCTCGTTCGGAGATGCGACATGGCCAGGACTGCCAGTTCGCGACAACAGCCACGGCTCGTCTTCTTCCACTCACTCCTGTCGGGGAACTGCCGCCGCGTCGAGGGGTTCCTCGCACAGGTCCTGCAGCGGCGGCACAACCACGGCACGTTCAGGCTGCTCCCGGTCGCCAAGGAGGAGCGTCCCGACCTGCTGCGGCGGTTCAAGGTCGAGGAGTTGCCGACGCTCGTGGTCGTGGAGGACAACGCCGTCGTCGGCCGGCTCGCGCGTCCGCGCGGCTGCGGCGAGATCGAGCGATTCCTCGCGCCCTGGTTGAACTAGTTTCGGGTGGCGTCGCCGGGTGTGCGCTGCAACCGATGCGCGACGGTGTCCGCTACGCCGTTGGTACCTTGTGGCTCTGAGCCACTAAGTCGTCGGCGACGCGGCTCGTCCGCCTGCCGCTCACGTCCTCGACCCACTGCGACAGGCCCGCGTGCACGTTGCACGGCCCAGATCATGTCGAGCTCGGGCATGTCATTAGGGTTCCACGAGGTGCCGGGACCAAACGTTCCCTTTCCGCCGATGGAGGCCCAGCTCGTGAAGGAGCTGCCCGACTCGGGCAGCTGGCAGTTCGAGCCGAAGTGGGACGGCTTCAGGGGCGTGCTGGAAAACGACGGCGGGGAGCTCGCGCTCTGGTCGCGGAACGAGCGCCCGCTGCTGAGGTACTTCCCGGAGCTCCGACCCCTCGGCGACCTTCTCCCGCCGCACTCGGCGCTCGACGGCGAGATCGTGATCGCCCGCGACGGCGTCCTCGACTTCGACTCGATGCAGATGCGCCTCCACCCGGCCGAGTCGCGCGTGCGGAAGCTGGCCGCCGAGATTCCGGCCGACTTCGTCGTCTTCGACCTCCTTCTATGGAACGGGGAGGAGACACACCGACGGCCGCTCGAGGAGCGCCGCGCCGAGCTCGAGCGCGTGGCCAAGGGGTTCCATCTCTCCCCGACGACGGCCGACGCGCGCGCGGCGCAGGCGTGGCTCGACCGCTTCGAGGCTGCCGGGCTCGACGGCGTGATCGCGAAGCGGCTCGGCCTGCCCTATCTTCCCGGCTCGCGTGACGGCGTCCTCAAGGTCAAGCCCTACAAGACCGCGGACTGCGTGATCGTGGGCGTGCGCTGGAAGGAGAAGCCGACCCGCATCGCCACCCTCCTCCTCGGGCTCTACGGGAAGGGCGGCAAGCTGGACTACGTCGGCTCGGCCGCGGTCGCCGCGAGCCGCCACGCCGACATCTTCGCGCGCGTCCAGCCGTTGCTGGAGGACGCGCCGGATCGCGGCTTCTCCGAGCCGAACCGCTGGGGCACCGGAGAGCTCGCCGAGTCCGCCGTGCGTCCGGAGCTCGTCGCCGAAGTGCGTTACGACAAAGTGCAGGGCAGCCGGTTCCGCCACGGCTCGCGTTTCCTGCGCTTCCGCGACGACAAGGATCCGGAGCAGTGCACGTGGCGCGAGGTCAGACCGCCCCGCCGCAAGGGCGACCCGACCTTCGAGAGCTTGCTCGGAGTCGCCTAGGCCGCGTACTCGAGCCCGAGCTTCGCGAATCGTGCCGGGAGAGAGACCTTCCGGCGCCACATCCCCGCCGTCAGGTCGCCGACGGCCGCGATTCGGTCCCGCATCGTCTCGACCGTGAAGGCCTCCGGCTCGACGTCGGCGACCTCCTCCCAGCTCAGCGGCGCAGACACTCGTGCGTCCGGCGTCGGGCGCACCGAGTACGCGCAGGCGATCGTCCGGTCGCGGGTGTTCTGCCCGAAGTCGACGAACACTCCCCGGCGGTCGGCGACGCGCCAGGTCGTGGTCGCGACCTCCTGGTCGCCGATCCTCCGCTCGACCTCCTCGGCGAGAGCCTTGGCGAACCGGCGAACATCCGGGAACAGGGCCTCCGGCTTGATCGGGGAGAGGATGTGCAGACCGGTGGCCCCCGACGTCTTCGGGTAGGAGGCGAGGCCGAGCTCGTCCATCACCTCCCGGACGACGAGCGCGATTCGCCTGACGAGCGGCCACTGGCCGTCGAAGGTCGGGTCGAGGTCGATAAGGACGTAGTCCGGCCGCTCGATGTCGTCGACCCGCGAATGCCACGTGTGGAGCTCGATGCAGCCGAGGTTGATCACCCACGCGAGCGCAGCGGCGTTGTCGAGCACCGCGAAGACAGTGGTGTGGCCGCTCGGGAAGCGAACGAACTGCTCGCCGACGTAGTCGGGATGGGGGGGCACGCGCTTCTGGTGGAAGAAGTCCGCCTCCACCCCGTTCGGGTATCGCACCATGTGAAAGGGGCGGCGTCGGAGATGCGGGAGCACGCAGCCGGCGAGGTCGACGTAGTAGCGGACGAGGTCGCCCTTCGTCAGCCCACGCTCCGGGAAGAAGAGCTTGTCCGGATTCGAGACCGCGACCTCGCGGTTGCCGACGTGCATGGCGCGAAGTATCTGCGTGGTAGGGTCGCTCCCGTGCGACGACCCCTCGCGCTCCTCCTCGTCACGCTCCTCGCAGTCCTCGCCGCAGGCTGCGGCGGCTCGAGCAACAAGAGCTCGGCCGGCGGGACGACGACAACGGCCTCTTGCGCGAAGGCGGACCTCAACCTCGTCAACGCGGGCATGCTCACGATCGGCACCGACAACCCCGCCTACCCGCCCTGGTACGGCGGCACGCCGAAGTCGCCGTGGAAGGTGAGCGACCCGTATTCCGGCCAGGGATACGAGAGCGCCGTCGCATACAAGGTCGCGGCCGGGCTCGGGTTCGCGAAGAGCGAGGTGAAGTGGGTCGTCGCTCCCTTCAACACGCTGTTCGCTCCGGGAGCGAAGAAGTTCGACTTCGACATCAACCAGGTCTCGTTCAAGCCAGTTCGCGCGAAAGCCGTCGACTTCAGCAGCTCGTACTACGACGTGAACCAGGCCCTCGTGGTCGTCAAGGGGACATCGATCGCCAAGGCCGGCTCGATCGCCGCTCTCAAGCCGTACAAGCTCGGCGCGCAACTCGGCACGACGAGCTACGACTACATCGTCAACAACATCAAGCCGTCGAAAAAGCCGGCCGTCTTCGACACCAACGATGCCGCGGTTCAGTCGCTCAAGAACAAGCAGATCGACGGCCTCATCGTCGACTATCCGACGGCGCTGTACGTCACGGCCGTCCAGGTGCCGAACTCGACGATCCTCGGCCGGTTCCCGAGCGGCGGCACGCAGGAGCACTTCGGGATGGTCTTCTCGAAAGGCAGCTCCCTGGTCGGCTGCGTGAACGCGGTCGTCTCGAAGCTCCGTGCCGACGGCACCCTTCAGCGCTTCCAAGACACGTGGATCGCCAAGGCCGGCGGTGCACCGGTCCTGAAGTAGCCCGCTGAACGAGAACCGCGGCTCGAGGATCCTCGGCAGCTTGACCGGCGGCGGCGAAGGCCGGCGCACGGTCGCAATAGCGCTCGTCAGCACCATCGTCTTCTTCACCCTCCTCGGGCTCGCGATCACGCACGCGCCGGGGTGGCCCGAGGTGCGGCGGACATTCTTCGACTGGGGCCAGTTCAAGAGCTCGATGCCGGAGATCGCCAACGCGTTCCTTCTGAACGTGAAGATGTTCTGCATCGCGGAGGTGTTCATCCTGGTGCTCGCGCTCGCTCTCGCGGTGACGCGCAGCCTCCGCGGGCCGGTCTTCTTCCCGGTGCGCGCGCTCGGGATCGCCTACGCCGACTTCTTCCGCGGCGTGCCGACGATCCTCGTCATCGCGCTGCTCGGCTTCGGCGCACCGGCGCTCCAGCTCAAGAGCGTGCCGCTCTCGACAACGTTCTGGGGCATCGTCGCGCTCGTCCTCGTCTACACCGCCTACGTCTCCGAGGTGTACCGGGCGGGGATCGAGTCGGTGCATCCGAGCCAGGAGGCAGCCGCGCGCTCGCTCGGCCTGACACACTGGCAATCGCTTCGGAAGGTCGTGTTGCCGCAGGCTGTTCGCCGCGTCATCCCGCCGCTTCTCAAC
>DATDDZ010000026.1:0-3801 GCA_036523555.1 Gaiellaceae bacterium | reverse complement strand
CCGCGCGATGCTTCGTGAGCGGCGCTTGGCCGTACTCGGTGTACTGTCCTGCGCGCCGCTCACTTGCCTCCCTTGTCGGCGGCGCCCCGAGGGGGCGAGACCGGCTTGTCCTCCCGCTTCTTGAACATCTCGAGCATGCGGTCGGTGACGACGAAGCCGCCGACGACGTTCGCCGACGCGAGCACGACCGCGATCAGGCCGATGACGCTCGTCAGCGTGTCCTTGTGGTCCATGCCCGCGACGAGCATCGCGCCGACGATGACGATGCCGTGGATCGCGTTTGTCCCCGACATCAAGGGCGTGTGCAGGAGAGTCGGCACCTTCGAGATGACCTCGAAGCCGAGGAAGATCGCGAGCACGAGGATCGTGATCTCGAAAGTGAGGAGCAGCCCGTGGCTCACGTCGTCGTCACCTTCGCGCGGGTAACGCAGGCTCCTGCGGTGATCTCGTCGTCCCAGTCGAGCTTCAGCTCGCCCTCCGGAGCGAGGTGCTGCAACAGCGCCGTGACGTTGCGCGCGTACAGCTGGCTGGCGTGGAACGGCATCAAGGAGGGGAGGTTCGTCGTTCCGATGATCGTGACACCGTGTCGCTCCACGACCTGGCCGGGCTCGGTCGACTCGGCGTTGCCGCCGGTCTCTGCCGCGAGATCGACGATCACCGAGCCCGGCCGCATTTGTGCCACGGCATCCGCGGGAATCAGCTTCGGAGCCGGGCGACCGGGAATCAGCGCGGTCGTGATGACGACGTCGTACTCGGGGATGCGCTTCGCGAGCTCCTCCTGCTGGCGCTGCTGCTCCTCGCCGGTGAGCTCGCGCGCGTAGCCGCCCTCGGTCTCCTCACCCGTTATCCCGAGCTCGAGGAACGTCGCGCCGAGACTCTCGACCTGCTCGCGCACCACCGGGCGTACGTCGAAGCCGGCGACAACGGCGCCGAGACGGCGAGCCGTAGCGATCGCCTGCAGTCCCGCAACGCCCGCGCCGAGGACGAGCACCTTCGCCGGGGCGACCGTCCCGGCAGCCGTCATCAGCATCGGGAAGAAACGCGGGAGATGGTCGGCTGCGAGCAGCACGGCCTTGTATCCCGAGACCGTCGCCTGTGACGACAGCGCGTCCATCGGCTGCGCTCGCGTTGTCCGCGGGATCGACTCCATCGCGAACGCGTGGACGCCGCGCTCGGCCAGGCGGTCGACTCCCGCTTGGTCCGTGAGCGGGTCGAGGAAGCCGATCAGGACCTGCCCTTCGTGCAGGCGCTGCGCCTCCTCGGCCGAGGGCTTTCGCACCTTGACGATCCCCTCCGCCTTCCAGACCTCGGCGCCCATCTCGGCACCTGCCTCCGCGTAGGCCGCGTCGGGGAAGGAAGCCGCCGCGCCGGCCTCGCGCTCGACGGCGACCTCGAATCCGCCTTTGACCAGCTTCGAGACGGCGTCGGGGACGAGTGCCACCCGGCGCTCGCCCGGCTCGAGCTCCCGCGGAACGCCGATTTGCACGGGCCGATCTTACGTACCCTGGCCGGACGAGTGACTCACTTCATCCGGGACTACGGGCTCTATTTCCTGTTTGCAGTCGTCTGCCTCGAGTCCGCGGGCCTGTGGGTGCCCGGCGAGACGGCTCTAATCGCAGCGGGCGTCTATGCGTCGAAAGGGCACCTCTCGATCGTTGGCGTGGTCGCGGTGGCGGCGGCCGCGGCGATCATCGGCGACAACATCGGCTACTGGCTCGGGCGCGAGGTCGGCAGGCGCCTGATCCACCGCTATGCGGTGTTCCATCGGCTCGCGGACCGGGTGCTCCCGCCCGCGGAGCGGTTCTTCGCGCGGCACGGCGGCAAGTCCGTGTTCTTCGCTCGCTTCTTCGGTGGTGTCAGGGTGACGGGTGCATGGATGGCAGGCATCACGCAGATGAAGTGGTGGCGCTTTCTCTTCTGGAACGCGCTCGGCGGAGTCGTCTGGGCTGTCGGCGTCGGTCTCGTCGCGTTCTACGCGGGCAAGGCCGCCGCGGACGCGATCGCTCACTACGGCCTGTACGGCGGGATCGTGATCGCGGCCGTGTTCGTGTCCGTGCTCGTGGGCCTTCACTTCTGGCGTCGCCGGGTCGCTGAGGAGGGAGCGTGAAGGCCGCCGCGGTCGTCGTCGCGCTTTGCGCTGCGCTCTCGTCAGGCGCGGCGGCCGCGGCGCCTCGCGTTCCCGCCTTCGAGCACGTTGTCGTGATCGTCTTCGAGAACAAGGAAGCGAGCAGCGTCCTCGGCAGCCGGCAGGCTCCGACCTTCAACGCCTTCGCGCGCACACAGGCGGTGCTGTCGCACTACTACGGCGTCGCTCACCCGAGCCTCCCCAACTATCTCGCGCTCGTCTCGGGATCCACGCACGGGATCAGGACCGACTGCGTCACATGCCTCCTCTCGGGTCCGAGCCTCGCCGACACGATCGAAGGGGCAGGGCGCTCGTGGAAGGTCTACGCGGAAGGGCTGCCGCGACCGGGCTTCGCCGGGCCGTGGAGTGGCGGCTACGCGCGCAAGCACAACCCGTTCATGTACTTCCGGAACGTCGAGGCAGATCCGGCCCGGCGCGATCGCGTGGTGCCGTACCCGCAGCTCGCCGCCGACATCCGCGCGCAGCGGGTCCCCGACTTCGCCCTCGTCGTTCCGAGCCTCTGTCACTCCATGCACGACTGCGCGGTCAGCGTCGGGGACGCATGGCTCCGGAGCGCAGCTCCGCCTCTCCTGGCCCTGCCGGATACCGTCGTGTTCGTCGTCTTCGACGAAGGCGCGACGTCATTGCGCGGAGGAGGTCGGGTGGCGGCGCTCGCGCTGGGGACAGCGGTGAAGCCGGGATCGCGCTTCTCGCCGACCACGGGCCACTATGGGCTGCTCAGGACGATCGAGCAGGCCTGGAACCTGCAGCTCCTCGGCCGGTCGGCGCGGGCTGCGCCGATCACCGGCATCTGGCGCTAGCAGCGCCGGCGCCTCCACTGTGGAGGGAAATGCGCGTCGGTCTGGAAAGGAATCCGGCCGATGCTGGCCGATCTCGCCTCCGCGCTTGCAGCCCGCGACCCCTCGATGGCTGCGCATTGCACGCGCGTCGCGTTCCTCGCCGAGCGGCTCGCCAGATGGCTCGGCTGGGACGAGCACAAGCTTGGGACGCTCGAGGTGGGCGTGCCGCTGCACGACATCGGCAAGGTGACGATCTCGGAGCGGCTCCTCCAGAAGCGAGGCCCGCTTCGGCCGCACGAGCTGGCCGAGATCCGCACGCATCCGACCGCCGGGGCGAAGCTCATTCGCCCGATCGGTCCTGCGCAGGCCGCGCTTCCGTATGTCCTGTACCACCACGAGCGCTGGGACGGCGCCGGCTACCCGACCGGGCGGTCGGGTGACGCCATTCCGGAGGGGGCGAGGCTGCTGGCCGTGGCCGACGCCTTCGACGCCATGACGTCGACACGGCCCTACCGGCGCGCCCTTCCGACCTCCCGCGCCCTCGGCGAGATCGACCGCTGCGCGGGGTCGCAGTTCGATCCGGATTTTGCGCAGGCGTTTCTCGATGCCTGGGACGCCGGCGCTCTTCGCCGCCCCGCGGTTGCGGGTCTCTAATCCGACCTAGAGGGCGGCCCAGACCTCGAGCTTCGTGCGCGTACGACTGATCACCCCGTCGGTGAACTCAGTCGTGCCCGAGTGGCCACCGAGGTCGGCGGTGCGGATCCCCTGCGAGACGGCCTCGAGGCACGACTCGCGGATCGCACGTCCGACGCCTCGCTCCGTCTCGCCACCGTGGGACAGGAGCGCCGCGCCGGCGAGGATCATCGCCATCGGATT
>DATDDZ010000025.1:0-4110 GCA_036523555.1 Gaiellaceae bacterium | reverse complement strand
CCGATCGTCGCGGAACAGCTTCGCAGCGGCCGCAAGACAGCGACGATCCGCCTCGGCGACAAGTCGGGCAAGTACCGCAAGGGGATGATCGTGCAGGTGCTCGTCGGTGCCCGCTTCAGCCCGCGCGAGCGGGTCTTCAGCGCCGTGATCGACAAGGTCGAGGTGAAGATGCTCTCGGAGCTCTCGCCGCGCGAGATCGAGCACGACAACCCGGAGATCAGGCGGACGGAAGACATGGCCTCGTTCCTGAGCCAGCTCTACAACCGTGAGGTGACGCCGATGGACACCGTCACGGTGATCCGCTTCTCCCAGATCCGTTAGGGGTCTCCATCTCCCTCAACCGGGTCGACCGGACATTTCAGACGGGCGACGAGCAGAGCCCGTCGCCCTGAATGTCGGCGCCGCGGAGACGGCGCCTTCGTGAGCCAGCTCTACAACCGTGAGGTGACGCCGATGGACACCGTCACGGTGATCCGCTTCTCGCAGATCAGGGGCTAGTCATCGCCCTCAACCCCGGCGAATCTTCGTGCCGAAAAGCTCCGCGGGCCGCAGCGGCACGCCGCAGGATTCGCAGTCGACCGCGAACATCGAGCTGAAGGGCGCCGAGCAGCCCGGACAGCGGCGCAGCATCGAGCCGCCACACTGCGGGCACTCGTCCGGGACGTCCTCCTCGAACTCGTCGAACCACCGCTGGGCGGCCCCGCAGTCGAGGCAGAAGGCGACCCAGTCCCCGAGCACCTTGCGGCGCTCCTCGCGCAGCCAATCGGACGCCTTCCCCACGCGTTCACTGTAACCGCGGTTCCCGCGCGGCCGATCGTTAGAGTTCGCCCCTCATGGCTGTCGCCCGTGAAGCCGAGCCCGTGGGCTCGCTGAGTGAGGTGCGCGAGGCGGGTCTCGACCGCGAGGACCTGCTCGGCGTCTACCGCAACATGGTGCTGACGCGCGGGATCGAGGAGCGCGGCCACATCCTCTACCGGCAGGGCAAGATTCCCGGCTCGTTCTACACGGGCCGGGGCAACGAGGCCGCGTCGGTGGGGATCGCGACCGCGATGGGCGCCGACGACGTCGGCACGCCGCTCCACCGCGACATGGGAGTCCACATCGTCAAGGGCGTCGAGCCGTGGCGGATCTTCGCGCAGTACATGGGCCGAGCGGACGGACCGACGAAGGGCCGGGACGGCAACGTGCACATGGCCGACTCGAAACTCGGGCTGATCGCGATGGTCAGCCACCTGCCCGCCATGTTGCCTGTCGCCGTCGGGTGCGCCCTCGCGTTCAGGATCCGCGAGGAGAAGCGCGTCGCAGTGGGCTGGTTCGGCGAGGGTGCCTCGGCACGCGGCGACTGCCACGAGGCGATGACGCTCGCCGGCGTGCGCAAGCTGCCGATGGTGTTCGTCTGCGACAACAACCAGTGGGCGTACTCGACACCGTCGCATCTCGAGTTCGCGACGGAGCACGTGGCAGACCGCGCCGAGGCGTACGGCTTCGAGGGAATCGTCGTCGACGGAACAGACGTCCTCGCCGTCTACCGCGAGGCGCGGCGCGCGATCGAGAAAGCGCGCTCCGGAGGCGGGCCAACGCTGATCGAGAGCGTGACCCTGCGCATGGAGGGCCACGCGGTGCACGACGACGCCTTCTACGTCCCGAAGGAAATGATGGAGCGCTGGGCCGAGAGCGATCCGATCGAGAGTTTCCGAACCTGGCTTCGCACCAACGCGGACATGACGGATGCGGAGGAGGAGGAGATCACGGGCGAGGTCAAGCGCACGCTGAACGAGGCGCTCAGGCGCGCGGACGAGTCACCACTGCCGGATGCCTCGAGCCTCACCGAAGGCGTCTACGCCTCTCCCGAGGACCTCGACACGCCTCACCACAAGTAATGGCCGAGCTCACCTACCTGCAGGCGATCAGCGACGGGCTCCGCACCGAGATGCGGCGCGACAAGCGCGTCTTCGTGATCGGCGAGGACGTCGGCGTCTACGGCGGCGCCTTCAAGGTGACGCTCGGCTTCCAGGAAGAGTTCGGGCACTGGCGTGTCCTCGACGCGCCGCTCGCGGAGACCGCGATCGTCGGAGCATGCACCGGGGCAGCGATCATGGGAATGAGGCCGGTCGCGGAGATGCAGTTCGCGGACTTCATCTCGTGCGCGTGGGACCACCTGGTCACGGTCGCGGCGAAGCAGCGGTACCGAGCTGGGACTCCCGTGCCGATCACCGTGCGGCTGCCATCGGGCGGCGGCTTCTCCGGCGGCCCGTTCCACTCCCAGAACCCGGAGTCCTCGTTCGCGCATATCCCGGGCCTCAAATGCGTGTGCCCCGCGACGCCCGAGGACGCGAAAGGGCTCCTGATCAGCGCGATCGAAGATCCCAATCCGGTCCTCTACTTCGAGCACAAGCATCTCTACCGGCGCATCAAGGGCGAAGTCCCGGAGGAGCGCTACACGATTCCGCTCGGCAAGGCGCGCACGCACCGAGAGGGCGACGACATCTCCGTGATCACCTGGGGCGCGATGGTGCACACGGCCGACGAGGCGGCGCAGCAACTCGACGCGGACGGCGTGTCGGTGGAGATCATCGACCTGCGGACGGTCATGCCGTGGGACAAGGCCGCCGTGCTCGGGTCGGCGCGTAAGACGTCGAAGGTGCTCGTGCTCCACGAGGACACGCGTACGGGCGGCTTCGGCGCCGAGATCGCGGCCACCGTCGCCGAGGAAGCGTTCGAGGATCTCGACGGGCCGGTGAAGCGCATCGCGGCGCCCGACACTCCGGTGCCGTTCTCGCCTCCCCTCGAGAAGGCGTTCATCCCACAGGTCGACGGGGTCGTCGCCGGCCTGCGCGAGCTCGCGGAGTACTAGATGGCCACGGCGGAAGCCATCGACGTCGTCATGCCCCAGATGGGCGTGTCCGTCTCCGAGGGCACGATCACCAAGTGGCTGAAGCAGGAGGGTGAGCAGGTCGAGGCCGACGAGCCTCTGCTGGAGATCTCGACCGACAAGGTCGACACCGAGGTGCCGAGCCCCGGGTCGGGCACGCTCTCGCAGATCCTCGTCCAGGAGGGACAGACCGTCGAGGTCGGCACCAAGCTCGCGGTCATCGGAGGCGCCGGCGCTGCGGCAGAGCCCCAGGTTGCCGCCCATGAGCCCCCCGTGGCCGAGCCTCCACCTGCACCCGCACCCACGCCCGCGGCCGAAGCCCCCGAGCCCGAGCCTGCACCGGCCGCCGCCGCCGCCGGGCCCGCGCCTGCGCCCGCCCAGCAGATTCCCGCCCAGGCATCGACGAACGGCAAGACCTTCGTCTCTCCGGTAGTCGCGAAGATCGCCTCGGAGCACGGCGTCGACCCGACGAGCGTCCAGGGAACCGGTCGCGGCGGCCGGGTGACGAAGAAGGACATCCTCGCGTTCATCGAGGCGGGCCCGCCGACGGCCGCGCCCGAGCCGGCCGTAGCTGCCGCGCCGGAAGCTCCGGTGGTCCCCGAGGCGCCCCCGGCCGCGCCCGCAGCTCCAGCCCCGGTCACACCGCCTCCACCGGCCCCGGTCGCACCGACGCCGGCACCCGCTCCCGCCATGGCTCAGGCGGCGCAGCCGCAACCCGTCGGCGACGAGAGCTTCGAGCCGATGACCGCGATGCGCAAGGGCATCGCGGAGCACATGCGCCGCTCGCTCGACACCTCCGCGCACGTGACCAGCGCGATCGAGGTCGACATGTCCAAGGTGACCGCGATCCGCGCGAAGCTGAAGAAGGAGTACCAGGAGAGCTACGGGGTCAACCCGACCTACCTGATCTTCGTCGCGCGGGCCGCGGCCGAGACGCTCGCCGACTACCCATGGGTCAACGGTGAGATCCGCGACGACCAGATCGTCACCCGCGCGCACGTCAACCTCGGCTTCGCGGTCGAGTTGCAGGACGGCAAGGGCCTGATCGTCCCGGTCGTCAAGAACGCCGACGGGCTCAACCTCCTCGGGATGGCGAAGGCCGTGACGGACATCGCCCAGCGCGCCCGCGACAAGAAGCTCCTGCCGGACGAGGTGCAGGGCGGGACGTTCACGATCACGAACCCCGGCGGGTACGGCACCTTCCACGGGACGCCGGTGATCAGCCAGCCGCAGGCGGC
>DATDDZ010000024.1:0-3232 GCA_036523555.1 Gaiellaceae bacterium | reverse complement strand
TCGCCGTATTTCTCCCCGAACAGCATCATCGCGCCGAGCTTGCGAGCCTCCTCGATCGGCGTGACGAATGTGTGGACGGGCAGGTTCGCGAACACCTTCTCGTTCACGTGCTGCTCGATCCGGGCCCGCTCGTCCGACGTGAGGGCCTGCGAATGAGTGAAGTCGAAGCGGAGCTTGTCGGGCCGAACCGCCGAGCCGGCCTGCCGCACATGGTCGCCGAGGACGTCCTGCAACGCCTGGTGGAGCAGATGCGTCGCCGTGTGGTTGGCCATCGTCGGGAAGCGGATCGCCCATGGAACGACGGCGCGCGCGCGATCGCCCTCCGAGAGACCGTCACCTTCGACGAGCAGCACTTGGTCGTTCTCGAGGCGGTAGACCTCGCGGATCACGCCGCGTACCGATTCGTCGCCGTCGATCTCGATCCAGCCCGTGTCGCTGACCTGACCGCCGCCGGCCGGGTAGAACGGCGACTCGCGCAGCTTGACGAGGTAGAGGCCGTCTTCGACACATTCGAGAGCCCCGACCTGCGTCAGGACGTCCGTCTTCTCGTAGCCCACGAACTCTGACTTGAAGCCGGCGGCGGTCGCAAACTCCGCCGCACGCTGGTCGTCGCGCGAGACCGAGGCGCGTGACCGCTCGCGCTGGCGGCCCATCAGCCTGGTGAACTCCTCCTCGTTGACGCCGAGGCCGCGCTCACGCGCGAGCTCCTGCGTGAGCTCGAGCGGGAAGCCGTACGTGTCGTGCAGCCGGAAGGCGTCCTCGCCCGAGATGTCGCCGCCTGCCGCCGCAACCTCCTCGAACAGGCGCATTCCCCGCGCAAGCGTCTGGCCGAACCGCTCCTCCTCGGCAGCCAGGATGCGGTGGATGTCCGTGCGGTGCGTCTCGAGCTCGGGATAAGCCTCGCGCATGTGCTCGATCACGACGTCGGCGAGGCGATCAAGGTACGGCGGCTCGAGCCCGACACGCTGGCCTTGCTGCACGGCACGACGGACGATCCTGCGCATCACGTAGCCACGGCCCTCGTTGGACGGCGCGACGCCGTCCGCAGCGAGGAACGTCATCCCGCGCCCGTGGTCGGCGAGGATCCGATGCGCCTTGGTCGCCTCGGGGGAGTCGCCGTAGGAGACGCCGCTCTCCTCCGCGATCCACTTCATGATCGCCTGGTAGCCGTCCGTTTCGTAGACCGTCAGCACGTTCTGCAGGATCGCCGATGTCCGTTCGATGCCCATGCCGGTGTCGACGTTCTGTTTCGGGAGCGGCGTGAGCTTGCGGTCGGCGTGGAGCTCGTACTCCATGAAGACGAGGTTCCAGAACTCGAGGAAGCGTTCGCAGCGCGTGCAGCCCGGCTGGCAGTCCGGCTCGCCGCAGCCGTGCTCGATGCCCCAGTCGTAGTACATCTCCGTGTCGGGACCGCACGGGCCGGGGCCGCCGACCGACCAGAAGTTCTCCGACGCCGGCAGGCGCACGATGCGCTCAGGCGGCTGGCCGATCCGCTCCCAGAGGCGAATCGCCTCCTCGTCCTCGCCGAGCCCCAGCTCCGGGTCGCCGGCGAACACGGTCACCCAGAAGCGCTCCGGATCGAGCTTCATGTGCCCGAAAACGAACTCCCAGGCGAGCTCGATCGCGCCGTCCTTGAAGTACTGGCCAAACGAGAAGTTGCCGAGCATCTCGAAGAAGGTGAGGTGGTAACCATCGAGCCCGACGTCGTCGATGTCGGGCGTCCGGAAGCACTTCTGTACCGTGGTGAGCAGGGGCGCGGGCGCCGCTTCACGTCCGAGGAAGAACGGCATCAGCGGTTGCATTCCGGCGGTGGTCAGAAGGGTCGACCGGTCGTCGGAACGCGGGATCAGCGAGGCCGAGGGGCGGAAGGTGTGCCCCTTGGACTCGAAGAAGGCGCGGTAGCCCGCCCGCAGCTCGGCCGACGTACGCATCCTGGAATTCTAGGGGCCTGGTCAGGCCGGCCCCGCGGCCGTCAACCCTCGGCGACCCTCGATTCGATCTCTTCCTCAGGCCCGATCTCCTCGCGGATCTTCTCGAGCGACCGGCGGATGAGCCGCGACACGTGCATCTGCGAGATTCCCACCTGCGCCGCGATCTGGGACTGGGTGAGGCCCTGGAAGAACCGGAGATGGAGGATCGTGCGCTCCCGGTGGTCGAGCGCGCGGAACCCGGGCGCGAGCACGGCCCGGTTCTCGGAGATCTCGTAGGCGTCCTCCTCGGTCCCGATCGAGTCGAGCGGGTCGACCTCCTCCCCGTCCTCCCCGATCCCGCCGGTGGACAGCGAGAGCGACGTGTAGGCACGGCCGGACTCGAGTGCCTCTACGACCTCTTCCTCCTGCGCTCCCGACGCCTTTGCGAGCTCGGCGATCGTGGGCGAATGGCCCAGCTGGACGCTGAGCTCCTCGACGAGCCGCGAAAGCTTGACGTTCAGCTCCTGGAGTCCTCGGGGGACCCGGACCGACCAGCCCTTGTCGCGAAAGTGGCGCTTGATCTCGCCGATGATGTTCGGGGTCGCGTAGGTGGTCAGCTCGACGCCGCGCTCGAGGTCGAAGCGGTCGATCGCCTTGATGAGGCCGATCGCCCCGATCTGGACGAGGTCGTCCAGCGGCTCGCCGCGGTAGGAGTAGCGCCTCGCGAGCGAACGGACGAGCGACATGTACCGCTCGATGAGCTGCTCGCGCGCCTGGAGGTCTCCCTCGAGGTGGTAGCGGCGCAGCAGGACCTTGTCGTGCTCGCTCACGCGCCGCTCCCATCAGCCTGCTCGACCCGCTTCGTCAGCTCGACCCACTGGCCGCCGTCACGGTCGAGGATCCCGACTCCGTCACAGACCGTGGCGAGGATCCGCCGCAGGTCGAGGGCCTCGCCGCTCCTCCCGTGATCGAGCTCCTCCCTGATCGAGGCGAACGGCCCGACAAGCGTCCTCAGCTCGCCGTCGAGCACGCGCACGAGCAGCGTGACCTCGTTCGCGCCGGCCCGCTCGAGCAGCGTGTCCACCGCGAGCTCGAGATCCTCGAGATGCTCGACGGTCAGATCGAGGCGCGCGGCCAGCCCGCCCAGCACGAGATGTGCGACGGCATGAAACGCCTCGTCGGCTGGGAATGTGAGGGTGATCTCGTCTGGCAAGGTCAGAATGCGTTTCGGCGCAGGTTAGAACGCACGACCGGCTCGATCGGGTGCGCCCCTCACTGCTGGATGAGCCCGGCGCCGACGACCGCGTCCCCTTCGTAGAGGA
>DATDDZ010000023.1:0-2572 GCA_036523555.1 Gaiellaceae bacterium | reverse complement strand
CGGGCGAAGATCGCCGTGAAGATCGGCAGGGTTCCGAAGAGGAGCGCCACGGTCGTCGCCGTCGTGAAGCGGAGGGCGTAGACGAAGCTGAGCTGGTTCACGAAGAGCACGATCGTGCAGAGGACGATCAGGCCGAGGTCGCGACGTTCCATCCTGAGCGAGCCCTCCCAGCTCAACGTGATGTCGGCGAAGATCACTCCCGCGCAGGCGTAGCGCACCGAGGCGTAGGCCAGCGGGTGGAAACCCTGGTCGAGGATGTACTTGGAGACGGTGAAGTTGAGTGCCCACAGCGAGACCGTCGCGAGCAGCATCATTTCGGCAGTCGGGCGGCGCACGAGAGCCGTGTAGTAAAGCGGTCGCAACTCCGCCAAGTTAGGCTTCGACCGATGCGGGAGCCGACGATCGAAGACGTCGACGCGCTCGTCGGGCCGGCGACGCCCCACTTCGCATACCAGCTGCGAGCCCGGCTCGAAGAGCTCGTCATCGGCCTCCCCGAGGAACACGCGGTCAAGCAGTACGCCCTCGAGAAGATGCAGGTCCTCGACCGGCTCGGGCACGCATCTTCGAAGGCGGAGGAGGGCGAGCGCGAGTCGAAGGCGCGTCCGGGCTGGGAGCGCATACCCAGCTCTGCTCCCGCCTACGATCCGCTCCCCCGCTCGCAGTGACACCCGTCGAAGGCGGCGGCTCGGTCGTCGTCACGGGTGGGACCCGCGGAATCGGGAAGGCGATCGCGCTTCGTTTCGCGAAGCAGGGTGCCGCGCGCGTCGTCCTCGGCTACATGCGCAACGACAAAGCCGCCGAGCAGGCCGCTGCCGAAGTGCGGGCGGCCGGCGCCGAGGCGGTGCTCGTGCGCGGCAACGTCGCCTCCGACCGCGTGGTCTCGGAACTCGCCTCGCACGGCCCGCACGCGGCCGTCGTCCACAACGCCGCCACCGGCGTGATCAAGCCCGCCCTCGAGACCGAGAACAAGCACTGGGACTGGACGCTGAACACGAACGCCCGCGCGCTGCTCGCGCTCGCCCGGGCCTGCGCCCCCGACATGAAGGCCGGATCGTCGATCGTGGCCGTCTCGTCCCTCGGCTCGACCCGCGTGCTCGAGAACTACGTCCTCGTGGGAACGTCGAAGGCGGCGCTGGAGTCGGTCGTGCGCTATCTCGCGGTGGAGCTGTCTCCGCGCGGCATTCGCGTCAACGCCGTGTCGGCGGGGCTCGTCGAGACCGCGGCGCTCGACCACTTCCCGAATCGCGAGCAGATGCTGGAGGCGGGACGGACGCGAACGCCCGCGGGACGCATGGTCGAGCCCGAGGACGTCGCCGGCGCCGTCTCCTACCTCTGCTCGCCCGACGCGGACATGGTGCGTGGTCATACCCTCCTGGTCGACGGCGGCTACTCCCTGCTCGCCTGATGGAGCCGACCGAGCACAACCGCCGCGCCTGGGACGAGCTCCACCGCCGCCGGGCGGAAGCTTTCGCCGGGGAGCGCGGCCTGCCCGCCCAGGTGCGACACGCGCTCGCGGACCTGACGGGCAAGCGCGTCCTCCATCTCAACTGCCGGACGGGCGAGGCGACGGCCGAGCTCGCCGCCCTCGGCGCCGTCGTCACGGGAGTCGACTCGTCGGGTCAGGCGCTCGAGGCCGCACGCGAGCGGTGGCCCTCGATCCTCTGGGTGCAGGCCGATGTCGACACCCTGCCGGCGGAGCTCCGCCGCGGCCGTTTCGACCTTGCCTACGCGGGGCTCGGATCACTCACGGACGTCGGCGACCTCGAAGGCTGGCTGCGAGATGTTGCGTCGACGCTGCGGCACGGCGGGGATTTCCTCCTCTTCGAGGAGCATCCCGTGGCTCTCTGCGTCGACGGGTTGATGCACTGGCGGATGAGCTACTTCGACGAGGGGTCGTATCGCCTCGGCCGGCTGGTCACCGCGACCTCGGCGACAGGGCTCACGGTCCGCGCGCTCGAGGAGTATCCGTCCCGCGGCGACGAGTTCCGCCGACACGATGCCCGGATCCCGGGCACGTTTCTCCTGTACGCCCAGAAGTCCCAGGGTTAGTGGTGAGACACCGCTAGAGCCGCGCCGCCTCGATCCGCCTGCTGCGGACGAAGCTCACCTCGTGCCCTCGGCGGTTCGCCTCGTCGAGCTCGTCCTCGTCGAGGGCGCCGATGCGGCGAAGGAGCTCGAACTCGTCGCGGAGGTGCGTGCGCATCATCTCCGGGCCATCCGTCGCGATCGTGAACGCCACGCCCGCATCCACGAACGAGCGGAATGTCTCCCGCACCGCGGCCTCGCTCGGCAGGGCCTTCGTGAGCAGGTTCGAGGTGGGGCAGATCTCGAGGACGATCTCCGCGTCACGAAGGGCGGACATCAATTCCCGATCGCCGGCCGCGAGGATGCCGTGGCCGATCCGGTCCGGGCGAAGGGTCTCCACGACCTCGCCGATCTCCTCCCGTCCGAGGTCTCCGCCCTCCTCGCCGACGTGGATCGTCACACCGAGCCCTGCGCCGCGGGCCTCCTCGACCATGGGCGCGACCTGTCGGTAGTCGTAGCGCCCTCCGTCCGGCCGCGGGCCTGCGAT
>DATDDZ010000022.1:0-2641 GCA_036523555.1 Gaiellaceae bacterium | reverse complement strand
GCGGCGAAGCAGGAGTGATGCGCTCCCCGGAACATGCTCGAGGACCTTGAGCGGCAGTCGAAGGCGGGAACGCCGGAACAATCGTGACGACAGGGGATAGAAGGGCTCGCTCCGGCGGTAGCCCTCGGGCGCCGGCGAGTCGCCGAAGCGGAAATGGGAGGTGACCAGATCGACCTCCGCGCCGGCGCGGGCGAGCGCTGCCGCGAGCTCGTGGTCATAGGCCGGCGTGAAGGCCGGGGGATCGGCGAGTACAACGTGCACCGGCACTACAGTAGAGCGCCTGCTTGTCAGGACCTGGAACCTCTTCCACGGCAACGCGGTGCCGCCCGAGCGGGCTGCGTTTCTGGCCGAGATGGTCCGGCTCGCCGCCGAGGGCCGGCCCGATGTCCTCTGTCTGCAGGAGCTGCCCGTGTGGGCGCTCGGGCGGTTGGAAGGCTGGAGCGGGATGACCGCGGTGACCGCCGTCGCCCGTCGGCCGATGCTCGGCCCGCTACCCGGGAACGCCGAGCTCGGACGCCTGGTCACCGACATCGACCACGGCCTGTTTCGCTCGGCGTTCACGGGACAGGCGAACGCCGTTCTGCTCGCGCCCTCGCTGCAGGTGCTCGACCGGCGCGAGGTCGTGCTGAATCCCTACGCATTCCGGCGCGTGCAGGCGCGCCGGCTCGGGCTCGCGATCGTGCCGCGGCTGGTCTGGTCGAAGGAGCGCCGGGTGTGCCACGTCGTGCGCGTCCGGCGAGACGAGGGCACGGTCGTCGTCGCGAACCTGCACGCGAGCGGTAGCACCGACAAGCGGATCCCCGACGCCGAGTTGTTGCGTGCGGCCGTGTTCGTCGACGGAGTCGCAGAGCCCGGCGAGCCGGTCGTCCTCGCGGGAGACTTCAACATCGGCGTCACTTCCTCGCGGACGCTTGCCGACCTGACGTCCGAGGAATGGGGCTTCGAGGGCGCGACGCCGTCGGGGATCGACCACGTCCTCGTCCGGAGTCATCGCGCCGGGGCGCCCGTGCGCTGGGAACGAGAACGGCGCACTCGCTACGGGCGCCTTCTCTCGGATCATGCGCCCGTCGACCGGGAGCTCGAATGACGTTCGAGGAGGCACGAGCGCAGTTCCCGGTGCTCGAGCGCTTCGCGCACCTCAACGCCGGCAGCCTCGGGCCGCTGTCGCGCGCGACGCTCGACGCGATGGCTGAGCGAATGCGCGTCGACCAGGAACGCGGTCGTGGCGGGAAGGCCTGGTACGACAGCATGCTCGAGCTGCGCGAAGGCGTGCGTCGGCGTCTCGCTGGCGTCGTCGTGATCGGCCCCGAGCGGATCGCACTCACGAGCTCGACCACCGACGGCTGCAACATCGTGGTCTCCGGGCTCGGTCTCTCCGCGGGCGACGAAGTCGTCACCACCGATTCCGAGCACCCGGGACTCCTGCTGCCCCTGCACGTCTCCGGCGCGACCGTGCGGGTCGCCGAGGTGGCGGCCCGGCCGGTCGCGAACGCACTCGACGAGATCCTGTCCCACGTCACGCCGCGCACGCGCCTGCTCGCGCTCTCACACGTGCTCTGGACGACCGGCCAGGTGATGCCCGTGCAGGAGCTGAAGCGGGAGACTGGCCTACCCGTGCTCGTCGACGGCGCCCAGTCCGTCGGCGCGATTCCGGTCGATGTGGGCGACCTCGACTTCTACACGATCTCGGGGCAGAAATGGCTCTGCGGTCCCGACCCGACCGGCGCTCTCTACGTCCGCGAGCCCGACCAGCTCGCCGTCGCGATCCCGACCTATTTCGCGCAGAAGTCGATCGAGCGAGACGGCAGCTTCGAGCCCAAGGACACCGCCGCCAGGTTCGACTCGGGCTGGCTGTCGCCGCCGTACCTCGCGGGCCTCGACGCCGCGCTCGCCGGTGCGCCCGGGTGGAGGCTCGAGCGGTCCGCGGAGATGGCAGAGCGCTGCCGACAGGCGCTCGCGGAGCGCTTCCGGGTCATAGGCGAGGCGGGGGGCGGAACGCTCGTCTCGTTCGTCCCGCCGGGGGAGCCCGTCGAGGACGCTGCGCGCCTGTACGAGCGCGGCGTGATCGTGCGCGACCTGCCGGGGACTCCATGGCTTCGCGCTTCGTGCGGCTGGTGGACGAGCGACGAGGACGTCGAGCGTCTCGTCGCCGGCCTGTCGCGCTAGCGGTCCGGGAGGGGCGCGTACAGGTCGATCACGGTGCCGTCGGGATCCTTCAGCTGCGCGTAGCGCTGGCCCCAGAACGCGTCCCACGGCTCCTTCTCCCCCTCGAAGCCCGCGGCGACGATCTGCTGGTAGAGCCCGTCCACCTCGGCGGGGCTGCCACACGCGAAGGCCAACGCCAGCTGGTTGCCCGTCGCCCGCGACCAGTCGGGCCTGAAGCTGCGGATGACGTCCTCGGTGTCGAGCATGAGCCGGACGCCGTTCGGGAGGAAGGTGTCGATGTGCCCCTCGTCGGGCGTGTCCGGGACGTCCAGCTCGAGGAGGCGGTAGAAGCGGATCGAGCGCGCCATGTCGCTCGTGACGATCCCGAGCGCGTTCAACCGAGGCATAGGGCAGACGCTAGCGCATAGCGTCGAAGCCATGAACTACAGACAGCTTGGCTCCAGCGACCTCCACGTGTCGGAGATCAGCCTCGGCT